>JANNDA010001242.1:0-10746 GCA_031387195.1 Planctomyces sp.
GACCGGGGGGCTGACGCCGCCCCGCTCGCCGGAGCGGATCCGTCCGCGCCCACAAGTTGCGGCAGTTCGACCTTCCACCAACGGCTGAACCGAGCCGTCGTCAGTGCCGCGCCACGTTCTGCTCGGAAGCGTTGCAACCACGGCGCGTCGAGCGTGGCGTTGGAAAGAAAAACTCCTTCCTCGCGATGTTCCGGCGGTTCCGATTCGATTTCGCTGAGCGTGACTCCGATCAGTCCCTTTTCGGCACTCAACAACCCCGTCGCATATCGGTCTTTCTCGACACGATTTCCCAAAGCGAGTCCCAGTCCGCCGCCGCGTTGGACGTAATCGGTCACGGCCGCGAGCTGTGAGTCGTTCAAGCTCGGTACGTTTGCCAGCACGATGGCCGAGTACTTGTCGAGTTCGTTCTTTACCAACAGAGTCGGTTCAGTCACGGCCTTCTTCTTTGCCGGCTGTTTCTTGTCGGTCGCTTGAGGTTCCTCTTTTCGAGGCGGCTGCGGTTTCCATTCGGCCCACTTCACGACCGTTGGCTTGACCCACGGCGTATCGTTCCCACCCGCCGACAATGCCGCGCGAAGGAAGAATGTTTCGTCTTGTGCGAATTCTGCTCGCGGATCGCCATCGACAATCAACACCGGCAAGGCATCGGTCACCGCAACGACCGCTTCACTGGCGTTGTCCGTTGGGAGGTCGTCGGCATCGAGTGTCACTCGCACCAAGTGCGAACCGACCGCTTCAAAGCGATGCTCGAATTCCACGTTCGCCTCGCCATCGGGAGACAACGCCACCGAGATCGTACGATCGGCCAACCGCTGCCCGTCTACCTCGAAATGAACTTGCCGCGTGACGCTCGACGAACCGCCGCTGTAACGCACCTTCGTTTGAAACCGCACAGGAAAACCGGGAACAGTCAACTCGCGAGTCGGCTGCAATCGCTCGACATGAAAGTTCAACCGCTCGGTCGGCAACGTTGACTCTTCTTCTTTTTGCAGCACGTTGACGACCCACAGCTTGGGCGCGATCGACGATTGCTTGGCAAGGTCATCGACTCGCAGCCACAAATTGGCATCGTCGGGAAACCAACCTTGCGCCTGGCCGTCAGTTAGCAGAATGATCTCCCGCCGCAAGTGGGTGCCGCGACTGAGCAACTTCACCGCATAAGCCAGCGCTTCCGGCAAATTGCCCGAACTGGTCGGCGGCGACAGATTTTTGAGCATCTCACGCACGCGGTTCATGTCTCGCGTCGCCGGTTCGATCAGAGGCCGAACTTGCTCGCGAGCCTCAATGACCGCGATCGTGTCTCCGGCCCGCACATCGCCGAGGAATTTTTCCGCCCAACGAACCGCCGCTTGTTGGGGCGTCACCGATGTCGATTCCCAAGCCATGCTGTAGGAACCATCGACGATCAGCACGAGATCTCGATTCGGCTGCGGGCCAATGTCCCCCAACCACTTCGCGCTGACCCACGGTCGAGCGAGTGCAATGGCGATCCAGGCGATAAACGCCATTCGCAGCAACAGCAGCCAAAGATCCTCCAACCACACTCGCCGCCGTGTCTCTTGCCCCAGTTCGAGGAACTGCATCGCTCCCCAATGAACGAGGTCGTACCGCTTCTTGCTCAGGAAATGCGCGACCAGTGGCAACGCGATTCCCGCCAGGCCCGCCAGCATCCAGGGATTAAGAAGAGCGAAATTCATGGGTTCGTAGTGCAAGCTTCCAGCTTGCAACTTTTCTGATTGGGGGAAGGGTCGAAGGTTGGAGTTGCAAGAGTTGCAAGAGTTGCAAGCTGGAAGCTTGCACTACGGGGCGGCGACATGCAGCCACACTTCCGGGTGCATTGTGTAGAGCCGGAACTTGTCGCCGTCGGGAATGACGATGCCGCTGGAACGGTTCAGCTCGCGAGGCAACAACGGATTGCTGTCGAATTTTCGCCACGTCCGCAAGTCGTCCGAGACCGCCACATTCGTGGTCCACAACGATTTTGCTTCGCCTCGTGCGGAGCCGTGATAGTAGGCGTAATAGCGGCCTTTGTGCTTCACGATTTGATTCATCGCGATCATGTCGCGGTCGTGAATGCCTTGGCCGGGACGAAGGACCGGATCGTCGCTGACGTTGGTCCAGACTTGAAGATCCCGTGACGTCGCTAGCCAGACGCCGAGATCTTTTCGTTCATAGAACAGATGCCAAACGCCCTTTTCCAGCCAAACCGTCGGAGTCCCGTAAGGCCCCGGTTCGATCGGCGTGCCGTTCATCTTGCGAACATCCAGTTGACCTTCGCGATGCCATTTGATTCCGTCGCGGCTGGTGAGAAGCTGCGCTTGATCGTCTTTCCCTTCGGCGAACATGTGCCAGACGTTGGCGTGCGGCAGCACCGTCATGTCTTCGACCCAGTGTTGATCGTAAATCGGATTCGCTTGCAGCCGAGTCCACGCGATGCCGTCCTTCGATGTCGCGAATCCCAACCGCTTGACTCCCTCGGTCGTGCCGTCATAGCCGGTGTACCACAGGCGGTATCGAGGCTTCGCGAGATCAGAGCCATCGGCTGCGGGATCGAGATGAATCCAACCTCGCTCGCGAATCTTCACTTCCCATGTTCCTGGTCCAGCGGCGGTGAAGATCGGCTTGTCGCCGTACTGCTTGAAACGCACCAGTTCAGATGGGAAGTCGTCGGCTTGGGCGAATGACGTCAGCAACGTGACGAGACCGATCGCGACTACGAAGTACGAAGCCGCAACCCCACCGAGCTTGCCTCGATGGTTTTCGGGCCTATGCACTAGGTTCTTTAGGAATTGATGTAAGGAGTCGCGTAGTGCAAAAACCTGAATCCACCGAGGCAAGCTCGGTGGGGCCAGGGTGCCCTCGCTGACGCTTCGGGTTAGTGGCATTAGATCAATCTCGATAAGAAGTCGAATGATTGGCGCATCACTTCGGGGGCCATGTGGCTGTGGCGGCTGAGTTCCACATTCACGCAGCCGGTGTAGCCAATTTCACGCAACGCGGCCATCACGGGAGGGAAGTCGATTTCTCCCTGACCGAACAGTAAGTGATCGTGGACGCCCCGCTGCATGTCTTCGATGTGGACATTGCACAGCCGGTCTTTCCAGCGGCGGAGATGATCGGGAATCGCTCCCACTTCCACGCACTGCACATGCCCGATGTCGATCGTCAGGCCGAATCGCGGTGAACCGATCTTCTCGGCCAGCTCGCCAAATTGCTCCAACGACTCAATCAACATGCCCGGTTCCGGCTCGAAGGCGAGCTGCACTTCCTGCAACTCCGCGTACTCGGTGACTCGGCGACAGCCTTCAATCAGCCAGTAGTTGGCATATTCTCGCGGCACATTCGGCGATAACACGCCCGACCAAAACGAGACCGCATCCGAGCCCAGAACTTTGGCGACGTCAATGCAGACTTTCAGAAAGTCGATCCGTGCTGCACGCGACTCAGCGGCGGGCGAGATCAGTGTCGGTTCGTGCTTCTGCCGAGGATCGAGCAAGAAGCGAGCGCCGGTTTCAATCACCGATCGAAGCTGATGCCGCAGCAACAGCTCGCACATTTTGCTCTGTTCTGCCAAGAACGAATCGTCGAACGGATTCAGGCACGCATGGTCAATCGTGAGACCGACCGCGCGATAACCGATCTCCGCCAGGAGTTCGATGCCATCTTGCCAGCGGTGAGAGGCCAGACCGTTTGTGTTGTAGCCGAGCAGCATGAGATCAACCGGTTCGAGAAACAGTCCGGCAGCGAAGGCTAAATGAAAGAGGCAAGCGGGATGGCGACAGCCCAATGGCACTCACTTTAAGTTGTGAGCCGAATGATTGTCGTCTTTCGCTCCGCGAAAGAACGCTCTTTCGCGGAGCGAAAGGCGACAAAGTCAGTGCCATTGGGCGACAGCCCCCCGGTACTGCGATGAACGCACCGGGGGAGCAGACGCCGTCCCGCTCGCCAAAAGACTTCGCCATTCCGACGAAATTAGTCCGCTAGCGGCTTCACGCGGATGTTGCGGAAGTAGCAGACGCTTTTGTCGTCGTGAGCTTGAATCGCGAACGAGCCAGAGCCAATCTTGCGACCAGCGAATTGCGGGTGCTTGTAGTCTTCCGGCTGTTCCCAATCGACGGTCGTCTTGCCGTTGATCTTGATTGTGATGTGTCGGCCGACAACTTTGACGTGAGTCTCGTACCACTCGTCGTCTTTGACTTCGACTTCCTCGACGTTCTTCACGGAGTAAAGACTCCCGGTCTTGATCTTGTCACCGTGAGTGACGTTGACCTGGACCTCGTAACCCAGATCAGGCCAGCCTTGCTCTTGGAACTTTGTGTGGAAGTACAAGCCGGAGTTGCTTCCCTTGGTCGTTTTGCATTCGACCTTATACTCAAAGTTTTTGAATTCCTTTTCTGTGAAGAGATGGGCTCGCTTGCCGCTCACCTTGATCGTGCCATCCACGACCTCGAACTGACCGTCTTCGTTCTTCTTCCAGCCGGTCAGGTCTTTGCCGTTGAAGAGGCTGACCCAACCTTCTTCGAGCTTCGCCGGATCGGCGGCGTTCGAAGTGACGAGAGCGAACAGCGGCGAGGCCGCAACAATTGCCAACAGAATCCAAAGCTGACGTTTCATGGAAGCACTATCCTCCGAAATGGGCCTTGCCGCGCGAGCCGATCACAATGAGGCTCACTCAATTTCGCCAAGGCGGTTAGAACGTGGGCCAATCTAAGGGTGCTGGCGGCGAATGAGAAGCACTGCGCGGTTGCCTGTCGTGTCCTGATCTGAGAGGTTACGCCCCACGCAGCCACGAATGGGTCAGGCGAGCGGGGTGGCGTCAGCCCAATGGCACTGAGTCTTTAAGTTGTGAGCCGAATGATTGTCGTCTTTCGCTCCGCGAAAGAACGCTCTTTCGCGGAGCGAAAGGCGACAAAGTCAGTGCCATTGGGCGTCAGCCCCCCGGTTTTGCGGACAATGCACCGGGGGCAGACGCCGCCCCGCTTGCCTGTGATGTTTCGATTGTCTCGTGAAGGATTTGGTTCGTGACTTCCACCAACTCGACTTCAAAATACACCTCCAGCCAAGCTCACTTTGGAGCCGCGTTGCTGGGAGTCGGCTTGGGATTGCTCGGCTTGATTGCTTGGGACAACAGCGATCCCCTGCCGTGGGAGATGCCACGATTTTGGTACGGTCAACGGACGGCCTGTTTGTGGATCGCGTTTTTTTGTGTCGGGTTTGGCTTGTTCGTTGTGACTCACGGCCCGCGCGAATTACCGACCGCTGAAAGACAAGCGAACTGGAAACCGACTCGGCCCGGACGTCGGTTTCAAACGTTGACGTTCTATACCCGCGAAGGCTGTCATCTTTGCGATGAGGCGTTCGATTTGCTGCAACATTACGCGGCCTATCTGCCAGAGATTCGCGAACTCGATATCGACGCCGACCCTTCGCTGCGACAGCAATGGGACACATGGGTGCCGGTTGTGGAGATCGATGGGCGGGGGCGTTTCAAAGGCCGAGTTTCAGAGATGTTGTTGCGGCGTTTGATCGAAGGAAGTCCGCCGGCATGAATTCCACCTTCGGACTCTTTGTGAAATTCCCCGAGCCGGGGCGTGTCAAAACTCGCTTGGCAAAGGATCTCGGCGACGAAATGGCGGCTGAGCTTTACGCGGCATTCTTGAGCGACCTGAGCGCTCGCTTCCGTGACGTTTCTGCGCGGCGAGTTTTGGCATACACACCGGATGACATTCAGAGCCGACAGTTCTTTGAGGATCTCGCAGGGGGGCAGTTCGAGTTGTGGGCTCAGCCAGCCGGAACTCTCGGCGAACGGATGCGGAGTTTTTTCGAGGCGTTTGGTCCAGACCCTGTCGTGCTGGTCGGATCGGACAGTCCGACGTTGTTGAAAGGTGATGTCGAACGTGCCTTGAATGCGTTGGCCAGCGTTGACTGCGTGCTGGGGCCCGCCACGGATGGCGGCGTTTACTTGATCGGGCTTCATCGGCGGCCTTGGTCGCTGTTCGATCGCGTTGAATGGAGTACGTCGCGTGTGTTGGAGCAGATGCTCGACGAGGTCCAGAAGGTCGGGGCAAGCCTTGAAGTTTTGCCGCTGTGGTACGACATCGATACGTTGGAAGACCTCGACTTCTTACGCGGTCATCTGGCCGTGTTGAAAATGACTCAACTCCCGCTTTGGGAAGAAGTTGCCCAGACCAGGCGGGTGCTTGATGTCATCGCGGAGGGCCGCCACTATAATCCCCGCCCATGATTCGACGCTCGCACTTCAATTGAGCACGTCTTGAGAGTTCTGAAATGTCCAAAACCAATTTATCACCGGCGCGGCCGTCGAAGATTTTGATCTCCGACGACAACGAGCAAAATCGTGAGCTGTTGGAAGCCTACTTATTAGATAGTGACTACGAGATCGAAATGGCGATCGATGGTCCGAGTACGCTGGAGAAGGTCAAATCCTTCGAGCCGGATATCGTGCTGCTCGACATCATGATGCCCAAGTTGAGCGGTTACGAAGTCTGCCAACGATTGAAGGCTGAGGCATCGACTCGCGATATCCCAATCCTCATGGTCACAGCCTTGAACGAGATGGGAGACATCGAGAAAGCAGTCGCCGCCGGGTGTGACGACTTTCTCACGAAGCCAGTCAATCGGCTGGAACTGACGACTCGCGTGCGGTCGTTGCTGCGCGTGCGGCATCTGACCAACGAACGCGACCGGCTACTGGCGTATCTCGCCGAAGTTGAAGCGGCCCTCGGGCCACGAGGAACCGCAAAGAGATGAGTGATTCGCAGTCCGCAGGTGAATTGGCAGAGACGTCCGGAATCATTGCATCAGAAGAGCAAGCGGCGCGAATGCCGGTCGTTGTGAACCTGAAGCCGCGTCATGCGTTGCCGTTCTTCAAACGGCATCCGTGGCTCTTTGCCGGAGCGATTCGCTCGGTGCGAGGAAATCCGGAGCCGGGCGAAGCGGTCGTGTTGTATTCCAACGAGGGCGAATTCATCGCTCACGGACTCTTCAATCCTCACAGCCAAATTCGCGTGCGGCTGTATTCGTGGAATGAGCAAGTTCCGATCGATCGGGAGTTTTGGAAAACTCGTATTCAGTCGGCCTTGCAACTGCGATCGAGCTTGTTCGGCGCGAACAACGACGTCACCGCCTATCGGTTGATCAACAGCGAGGCGGACGGCCTGTCCGGACTCACCGTCGATCGCTACGACCGTTGGCTGAGCGTGCAATTCACGAGCTTCGCGATCGCTCAACGTCAGACGCAGATCATCGAATTGCTTTGCGAACTGGTTCAGCCAGCGGGCATCGTGTTGCGCACTGAAAAGGGAACGCTGGATGCCGAGGGGCTGGAAATCGCCGATGGTCTCCTTTTTGGCGAACCGCCGCCGCGACCGTTGGTCATTAGCGAACACGGCCTGAAGTGGGAAGTCGATATCACGGAAGGGCACAAGACCGGTGGTTATCTCGATCAGCGAGACAATCACCGTGAATTGGCTCGGTTCGTCAAAGGGCACCGAGTGCTCGACGTGTTTTGCTACACGGGTGGCTTCGGCATCGGTGCATTGTTTTGGGGCGAGGCCGCCGAAGTCATGGCGATTGATTCTTCCGAGCCCGCGCTGGCGTTGGCTCAACGAAACGCAGAACTTAACGGTGTCGGCAATCGCTGGCACTGTGAGCGTTCCGATGCGTTCAAAGCGCTCGAACGATTGCGTGACGCTGGCGAGTTGTTCGACACGGTCGTGCTTGATCCGCCGAAACTGACTCGCACGCGAGCCGCATTGCCGCAAGCCATGCGGGCTTATCATAGCCTCAATCAACTGGCGGTCTCTGTCCTGAAACCGGGAGGTCTGCTCGTGACGTGCTGTTGCTCCGGGTTGGTCGGCCACGAAGCCTTTCAACAAATGCTGGCCGATGTCGCGATTCAATCAGAGCGAGCCATTCGCACTGTGGAAGTTCGCGGAGCCGCGCCGGATCACCCGGTGTCACCGTTCTGTCCTGAGAACGACTACTTGAAGTGCTACATCTGCCACGTCGCCTGAAAACGCCGCTCGCCGGTCTGCACTCAGTCGTCCTTCAGCGGGATGAAGTCATCACCGGCGTCGGTATCTCCGCCCAGCGGTTTCTGCTTCGGCGGAGGAACAGCGAACCCGTCATCGTCGTCCGCAATGGGGACGGGAAATTCCATGCTCAGGTCCGCATTCTTCGGACGCGAGAGCATCTTTGGGCGAGCAGCAACCGCTTCCGGTGCCCGTGAC
Source organism: Planctomyces sp. (assembly GCA_031387195.1). Lineage (GTDB taxonomy): Bacteria > Planctomycetota > Planctomycetia > Planctomycetales > Planctomycetaceae > SXKJ01. The sequence goes on from JANNDA010001242.1 coordinate 8,253, forward strand.
TTTTTCGCGGGTGCAAGCGGAGTCTCGGCGGCAACTGGCGCAGCAGCGGCTCCCTTCGATTTCGCGTTCCCGGCTTTGTCCACCTGCAGCGTGAAGGCCACGTCACCGATCATCAGTTCGTCGCCGAAGCCGACGGGAGACTGTGCTTCGACTCGCACGCCGTTGACCCAAACACCGTTCATGCTGCCGAGGTCTCGGACAACGAAGTGGTTGTTGACCAGCGCGACCGCGCAATGCTTGCGCGAGATTTTGCGGCTGTTCAAGATCACTGCGTCACAGTCGGGATGGCGGCCAACCAGCACAATCGGCTTATCCAGCACGATTGCTTTTCCCTGATTGACTGGCACCAGAATGGCAGGCATGCGAACGACTCCAGACACACTGCGATCCGTCGCCCCATTTAGTCCGTCGTCAGCATAGCCCAGAGATCGCACCGACGCGACTGAATGCTGTCGGTGGCTACCGAGAATCGTGTCGGTTGATCCCGTTGGGTTGGTCGGGGGACTAATCCTGAATCAAACGGCGTCCGTCTTCATTGGCTGCATTTCATGTGGATCGCCTGACTCCCGACTTACTCACCGATAAGCTCCCGCTCCTTGCTAAGGAACGGGAGCGCAATAACTTCTCGGAGTATGGGGAAACTAGCACGACGCGCAAGCGAGTGGTCATTGCCGGAACCACTCGCTTGCACGTCGTGCTAACGTGACATCGGGAAGTTATTGCGTTCGCCTGCGCACTTTTCTTTGGGGGTCTACTTAGCATTGCGTTGACCTTTGGCCTGTTTCATACAAGGAACGTCGGGGATGACTGCGAACACTGGAAAATCGGCGTCGAGCATTACCTCCACGGGACAGTGGATGGCCTTGGCTGCCGCATTGTTGGGTTGGATGTTCGATGGCTTCGAAATGGGGCTTTTCTCGATGGTCGGACGCTCGGCAATTCAGGATCTGATGGGGTTTGGCGACAAGCCGACGAAGCTGCAAGAGGCAGATATCGGGTTCTATTTTGGAGTCGTCATTGCCGTATTTCTGGTCGGTGCGGCGACGGGCGGCGTGCTGTTTGGCTGGCTGGGTGATCGCATCGGCCGGGTTCGAGCGATGTCGTTGAGTGTGGCGACCTACGCGATCTTCACCGGATTATGCGGAGTGGTCGGGGAGCCGTGGCAAATCGTCGTGATGCGGTTCATTGCCTCGCTGGGTATGGGTGGCGAATGGGCACTCGGCGTGGCGTTGGTGATGGAAGTGTGGCCGAATCGTTCACGAGCCCTCATGGCTGGACTGATCGGTGCGGCGGCGAACGTTGGATATCTGTTGGTCGGATTGCTGGGACTGGGGCTATCGGCCACGTTGCAACACGTGCATGGTTGGCTGACGACTGTCGGTTTCTCCGAAACAACAGCGGCGACCTTGGTTGCCTACAAAGGTTGGCGGTTGATGATGATCGCTGGGGCAACGCCGGCGCTGCTGACGTTCTTCTTTCGGTTGTTCGTTCCTGAATCGGAAAAGTGGCAGAACGAGAAGGATCACGGTTCGACTTCGCAGTGGGCGACTCGCGATCTCTTCGGTGTGCTCATTGGCGCGACAGGCCCGGCGCTCATCATCTACGTCTGGGCGAATGACATGAGCCTCGCTGTGCGTTTACTTGGCTCGCTCTTGGGACTAGGGATTGCGACGGTCGGTTATGTGTACCCCGTCGTGCAGTATTTGAAGCGAACGCTCGCTCGTGATGGCGGTGATTCAGATGCTTGGAAGCCGACGCTGCGACGCATGTTACTTGCGGCCTGTTTAAGTGGCGTGGCATTGCTGGGGACGTGGGGCTCAACGCAATGGGCCCCGGCGTGGGCAGCGAAGCTGACTTCCAACCAACAGAACTCGCGCGAATACACGCAAATCTGCCTGTCGATTGGCGCGATCATTGGCACGATTGGCGCGGCGATGATCGGCGATTGGCTCGGTCGTCGCATCACTTACTGTTTGATGTGCGTGACTTCGCTGGTCACGGCGTTGTTGTTCTTTCAAGGGAACACGGAGTACGGCGCACAATTCCTGTTCACCGGCTTTCTCGCGGGGACGTGTACGGCTTCGTTTTACGGTTGGTTGCCGCTGTACTTGCCGGAACTGTTCGCCACGAAAGTCCGCGCAACGGGTCAGGGTTTTTCATTCAACTTCGGTCGCATTTTGGCGGCTGTCGGGGCACTGCAAACAGGTACGCTCTTTGGTGAAAAGATCGAGCTGTTTGGCCGAACCTTTCAGGGCGGCTACCCGTTCGCATGCAGCGCGATGAGCTTCATCTACGTGATCGGCCTTGGGTTGATCTGGCTGGCACCAGAGACCAAAGGGCAGCCTCTACCGGACTAGCTGGAAATCAGCACGACGCGCCAGCGAGTGGCTGTTCGAGAAGAACCACTCGCTGACGCGTCGTGCTGTTATTTCGCGGCTTTGCTTTCGGCTTCGCGAGCTGCGGCGGCAGCCTTGCGATTTTGCAACAGGCCAAC
>JANNDA010001258.1:0-1548 GCA_031387195.1 Planctomyces sp.
CGATCCGCACGCTCAACTCGCGACACTGTTCATGGATATCCGCGATCGAGTCCAGGACTTTGCCAAGGATAATGAAGAAGGGCTGCTCGGATTCGCATTTCATCCCAATTATAAAAAGAACGGCCAGTTTTACGTGTATTACAGCTCGTCAGCCGAACCAAGGACATCGATCGTATCGCGATTCAATGTCGCGGCAAACGATCCGAATCGAGCAGACCCGGCGAGCGAACAGATCGTCATGAAGATTCCGCAGCCGTTCTCCAACCACAACGGAGGTTCGATTGCTTTCGGGCACGACGGTTACCTCTATATCGCGCTCGGCGACGGCGGTGGCCGCAACGATCCTCTGGGCCATGGCCAGAACCTGAAGACCTGGATGGGCTCCCTACTCCGCATTGACGTCAATCACCAGCAGGACGACAAAAATTACGCAATTCCGGCGGACAACCCGTTCCTGCAGCGCGAGGGGGCTCAGCCGGAAATCTATGCGTACGGTTTTCGTAACATCTGGCGGCTGAGCGTCGATCGAAAGACGGGGGAACTTTGGGCCGCTGACGTCGGGCAGGATTTCTGGGAAGAAATCAACATCGTGAAACCCGGCGGCAACTACGGCTGGAGCATTCGCGAAGCATCCTATCCATTCAACAACAAGTCACTGGACCCCGTTGACCCACCGCTCGCACCAATTTGGGAATACGACCATCAGCTTGGCAAGTCGATCACCGGCGGGTTCGTCTATCGCGGCTCACGACTGCCTGAACTGGAGAGCTTGTATCTGTACGCCGACTTCATCAGCGGCAAGATCTGGGCTCTGAAGTATGACGAGGCCCTCGGTAAGGTCACCAGCAATATGGGCATTGCCACCACCGGATTTCCGGTACTGGCATTCGGCGAAGACGAAGCCGGTGATGTGTACTACATGCTGGAAACTGTCGATGGAAAAGGGATCTATCGCTTCGATCGTGTGGAATAGAGAGCGTTCTTCGGGATTAGTCCAAATGCAGCGTCACTTTTGCTTTGATCGATCGGGTGGCCGGGGCTGGACTGAGCGGAGCGAAGGAAGCCCCGGGGTTTCGGGCTAGCGCCCTCCAACCCCGGCCACCCATCATTCCATTGGTGACAGAGCACTAAAAATTGAACGCTTCTCCTAGGCATAAAATCGCATTGACAACGATCGCGACGAGTGCCACCGCAGCGAAAATTCCACTCTGGTATTTGAGGGTGCGATTGTGGAGCCGGAACATGGCAACGCTACTCGCGACAATCGCAAGAATCCACGCCAACACGAACAAACCTAACACGTCTTCAGGCCACAACCAGGGACGCACGCCCATCCAGTTGCGTCGCACATGAGACTCCACTGACCGCGAATTCAGATAAGACAAGGCGTTGAATGTCACCAAAACGATGACGGCGGCTGGAAGTGAAACGGCGGTCAAGAATGTGCGAAGACAGACTTGAAATGAACGGGTGCGTGTTTCAGCAGCCGAATCGTTGGGAGAATTCATTTCGTTACCGATCAGCAGCAAAGCCAGGAGACTCTTTGGC
>JANNDA010001278.1:0-12226 GCA_031387195.1 Planctomyces sp.
CCCACGCTGCACCAACGCTTGATGCACACGCACGGCTCCCTAGTTCTTGCGGCTGATGCGATGCACTTCGCGAACTTCCTGAGTCAACGCGGCACGCCTCGTGGCCGTCGCGCTGGGCGGACGTTTCCGCCAAGAATAAAACCCGCTGCGAGACACCCGCAGCACCTCGCACTGAATCACGATCGGCCACTCGGTTCGATGCCGCTCAATGAAGGCGTATCTCATCGCGACTCCTTCACGAAGAAGGCCGTCGCTTTTTTTAAGATCTCACGCTCCATCCGCAGCCGATCCACTTCGGCCCGCAAACGACGGTTCTCCTCCTCCAACGCCGACGGCTGAACCTTCGCCGCGAACGCCTTCGAGCCGGCTGCCGACAACTGCTCCTGCCACTTCCGCAGCAGATTCTGACCGATCTCCAAGCGACGCGCCGCTTCCGCGAAACTCAGACCTTGCCGAGAAACCAACGACACCGCCTCGACCTTGAACTCCCTCGTAAACACTCGACGTTTTGACACGAACTTCGCTCCTTACGCGTCACAAGACACGCTACGTTGCGCGCACGCAAAACGTGGGCTAGTCCAGTCCGTTGCAGTGCAATGCTCTGAGACCGCAATCGGGGTGTTGCTACGCTCAACCCACCTGACGCTGCGGCTGACTTTGATGGCACACCGACCGCCTCGCAGACAACACGCCAACTTGCGTTTGTCGATAGGCAGTCGGATACTGCAACGGTTCAACCTGCCTCGATCTGCCTCACAGACTGACTCTCAGACTGACTCTCACCGCTTCATCCTTCCGCCGCCGGGACAAGACCAAATGGAATTGCTGCACTTCAGCCTGTTTGCGTGGTTTATTCCGCTCGCGGCCCTGCCGGTGTTGCTGCACTTGTTGACGCTGCATCGCTTGCGAACAGTCGAGTTGAGCACGTTTCGATTTTTGTTCGACAGCTATATTCAGCAGCGGCGTCAGATGAAGTTCATGGACGCGCTGATCGCCTTCCTCCGGACGCTGTTCCTGTTGATGCTCATTCTGGCGTGCGCGCGGCCGATGGTTCGGCATTGGGAAGCGATGTTCGGATCGGGCGGCGGTCGCGATGTGTTTCTGTTGGTCGATTGCTCCGCCAGCATGAATGCGGTGACGGACGGTGTGTCGGCGTTTGATCGAGCGAAGACAGCGACATCGGCGGTTGTGGACAAGCTCAGCCGCGATGATCGAGTGACCGTTGTCCGAGTGGCGGCCAAACCGGAAGAAATCGTGACCCGTGTCACGGCCGATACCGACTCGCTCAAGCAGCGCGTGGCGGCGTTGAAAACGAGCCCCTCGCGAGCCAATTTGTTCGCGACGTTCACGCAGCTTTTCGGTGGCAACTCGCCGAACGCCGTGAAGCCGTGGGTCTACTTCTTCACCGACTCACAGGCCAGCGGTTGGCGGGAACTGAAAGAACAACCGGCTGACGGGATGATGCCCGCAGGAACGAAGCTGTTTGTGATTGATGTCGGATCGAAACAGGGTGAGATCCCGAACCGAGCCGTCGTAGGCGAAGCGCCTGAGCAACATCGAGCGATCGCTGGCTTGCCATTGCCACTGAAAACGCGAGTGGTCAATTACTCGAAGACGCAGCCGGAGGATGTCGTCGTCAGCCTGTTCATCGACGAGAAAGAAATCAGTCGCAAGAGTCTGACGCTCAAGCCGAGTGAAACGGCGAACGCCAATTTCTTATTCGTGCCGCAGGATCCGGGAGTCGTTCGTGGTCGGTTCGAGATTTCTGCCGATCGCTTTCCAGATGACGACAATTTTCTTTTCACACTGACAGTCGAGCCGCAAGTTCGTGTTGTGATCGTCAATGGCAACCCGGCGGCAGACCCGTTTGACAACGAAGCGCTTTATCTGCGCACGGCTCTCACCGCGACCGAGCGTCCGGCGGGAGAATTCGATCCTCAGAAAGCGACCAAAAACATGATCGGCCAACCGCCCGTGGCCACGTCGCCGCTGACCACCGAAGCGGATCGGCGATTTGTGAAGTCCTTGGACATCGTCGAATTGTCGGAAGACAAAGTGAATGCCGAGACGCTGAAGGATGCGTCGGTCGTCATTCTGGCCAACTGCGGCAAGCTCAATGACCAACAGTTCGCGTTGCTCCGCGATCATACGACTCGCGGCGGCGGGCTGATGATTCTGCCCGGCGATCAAGTGAATCCGGATCGCTACAACAAACCGTTCTTCGCCGTTCCCGGCACGACCGATCAATTCCTGACCGCCGCTCAATTGCAGCCGCCAGCCGGTGATATCAATGACTCGGCGACGTTTGAACGCTTCGCTGCGATCGACTTCGCGCACCCGGTGCTGTCGGTCTTCGAGAACCGTGACGCGCGGTATCTGACCAAGGTCTCGGTCTATCGCCGCTTCCCGCTCAAGCTGCCGACGGAGCGTGGCAGCACATGGCCGTTGATCGAGTTTTCCAACGGGTCCGCCGCGTTGGTCGAAAGCCGTTTCGGCGACGGCCGCGTTGTGTTGGCCGCGTTTCCGATGACCTCGAAGTGGGGCAACCTGCCGTTGAAGCCGGAGTTCGTACCACTGGTGCTGCGTCTGATGAGTCATGTGCGTCAGCGCGGCGGTGTTGAGGGGCCGTCGGTTGTTCCGGCGAACGGTGTCGCAGAAATCTCGGTCGCGAAAACATGGCCGAACTTGCAGGCCGAGGTGACTGACGTGTCCGGACATCGTCTGGAGGTCACGTTTGAAAAATCAGTCAGCCGCCAAGTCGGAGCATTCACGCAAACTGCCGAGAAAGGTTTTTACTCGGTTGATGTGCGCGGCGGACGCATCGAGCAGCCGAAGTTTGAATCGCTCGCGTTTGCCGTGAATTTGTCCAAAGAAGAATCCAACTTCACGCTGATCGACGAACCGCAATTGAAAGAGTTGTTGCCCAACGTCGAGCTACAAGTCATCGACGCCTCCGCCGAAACGCAACAGCTCCACGGCTCGATTGGCCAAGAGCACGAAGTCTGGCGACCGTTGATCTACTTGCTGCTCGTGGTCATCTCGGTTGAGTTTTGGCTCTCGACTTTTGGCGGCCAGCGTGTCGATGGCGAAGAAGAGCAATCCGTCGGCAACCGCATCAAAGACATCGGATCGGGAGCCTGGATCGGCCGCATGACCGGTGCGGGCGAAGGAAATTGAGAACGCAGAGCAGGCGGCTCGCCTGCTGCTACGTAGCCGTCATCGCTCCGCGTGACGAGCCGATTGATTATCAACGCCCAGTGAAGCGACCGGCTCGTCACGCGGAGAGGCTGTGAAGAATTACGTGGGATAAGCTTCCAGCTTGTCGGATCTGCTTTTGAAGGTGACAAGCTGGAAGCTTATCCCACGAAAAGCTCACAACCTCGGAGCGTGACGGCTACGTAAAATCACAGGCGAGCCGCCTGTGCTACGGTTTGTTCAGCGGCGGCTTCGTCAGTGACTTCAAATACCGATCGCGGAACGAAGCGAACTGGCTGTCGCACGTGGATTGAGCGGACATCGTTGCGGCTCCGAAGCGGATCGCTTGTTGAATCTGTTCGTCCGCCGCTCCGCCGAGCTGTCGCGTCAGGTCGAGAACTTTTTTGACCTGCGGATCTTGTTGAATCCGTTGCTCGGCATCAGGCCGTGCCTGTTTGGCATCCGCTCGCTCGGCATGTTGGAACACGACTTCCCATGACCCATCGGAGAGCCGCGCGGCGAATTGCGTGGTCACCGTCACGGCGGAAAGATCGTCGGACTGTTGCATTCGAGTCGCTCGGAAGCCACGACGCTTTTCCGATTCCGCCGTTTGAATCGCCGTCTTCAGTGACTCCGCAACCGCCCCCTTGTTGTTCTTCGGCGCAAGTGGACGTGGCTCACCGAACAAGTCACCGAGTTGTGATTGCAGTTGCTGACGCAGCAACTTGACGAGCAACGGTGCGAAGTCTGCGGCAACGTCTCGACCCGCGCGGACAAGCACATCGCCCGTCCCTTGGAAGTCCAACAGTGTGCCGAACGCGTATTCCGCGATCGCCATCCGAGCGGACCATTCCTCGTCGGTTTGCTCACGAGCGGGAAGTCGCTCTACGAACGACAGTGGCCATGAGATCGGATTGACGGATCGGGCCTTCAGTTCCTTTTGCAAATCATCCACGTCGCGTGTTTCCGGTCGATCAAGCGATTCGTTCCAGGCCCAGGCCAACAGTTGTCGCCGCTCGGCAGTCGTCGCCTCGACCCGTTCGGCCTCGCGTGCGGTGAGCTTGATCCAGATGAACTCGGGATCAAACTTCTCGGCGTTATCGAGTTCCTCTTGAACGTCGTCTCGTTGCTGTTTGAAGAATGCCGCCAATGCAGCCGGATGCTCGGTCGCAAGCTCTTTCTCCAAACGCTCAACGGCTTGCTCCAACGCCAGCGAGTGTGCCTCAAGCGTCTTGTGACGCTGAGTTGCGAACCACTCGGCATTCGCCCCCTTCAGCCATTTGGCCGAGACCAGCAGTGTGACCGACTTGTCTTCCCCTTGAGCAAACAGCATCCCGCGCAACTTCAGCCCGCCGCGCACCGCGACCTGATCCACCGGTGCCCGTTGTACCGCCGCGACCTTCGGCCGATCAGCCGCGCACGTCGGCGAGAGAACCAACAGCACTGCGATGAATCCAACTACCACTGTTGGCCACACACATCGTTTTTGCATTTCGATCTCCTGCCGCCAGCCGAGAAGAATTCTCACGGCATGTAGTTCTCAAAGTCCTTGAGGTGATCGTCGTCATCGGACAGGGCGATCACCTTGCCTTGGCCACGTCCGAAAACAGGCTGTGACGCTGCGCCAATCGGCCCGACGAGTCTTGCCACGGGGCGAGCGTTACGAGTGATGACGAGTTCTTTGCCTGGGACAAGATGATCAATCAATTCCGGTAAATGTGCTTGGACTTCTTCAATCGTTGCTGTGGACATTTTTATTCTCCTGCTCTGCAAACGATGAAAGTCTTGTTTTCAGGAGAAGATTTTCGGGAGAGCTACGGCCAGTGTCTTTACTCCGAAGGAGTTGTGTCTCATAGCCCAGGGTTGCGGGCGAAACCCGGTCCAAGTTCTCTTGAGCAGTGGCAGATTACTGACACCACGTGCCACTGGCGAGCGTCCTTTTTACGCGGACTCCAGGCTCCGAGGTTGTGAACTTTTCGTGGGATAAGCTTCCAGCTTGTCACCTTCAAAAGCAGTTCCGACAAGCTGGAAGCTTATCCTACGTAAATCTTCACAGCCTCTCCGTGTCAGATCAGTCTGCGTTGCAAGCAATCAGAACCTCTGCTGCAATTCCTTATCGAAATTGGTCCATAACAGCGTCAAACCGCCGCACTCCACTGAGAAGCCCCTCCTCTATGCACTACGAAACGATCATCGGCCTGGAAGTTCACGTCCAATTGCAGACCCAAACCAAAATCTTTTGCGGTTGTTCCACTGCGTTTAATCCGGACAATCCCAACGTGCAGACGTGCCCCGTTTGCCTTGGTCTGCCGGGAGCGTTGCCAGTGATGAATCGCCGAGCGTTTCGGCTGTCATTGAAGACGGCACTGGCGCTCAATTGCCAGATCGCGCGCTTCACCAAGTGGGACCGCAAGCAGTACTACTATCCCGACTTGCCGAAGGGCTATCAGATCAGTCAGTACGACTTGCCCTTCAGTTTCGATGGCTCGGTGGAGATTGATACCGACGTCGAAAAAGGAGAGACGAAGAAAGTCCGTTTGATTCGCGCTCATCTCGAAGAAGACGCCGGAAAAAACATGCACGATGAGACGGGCCGAGGTCACGACAGTCACGTGGACCTCAACCGAGCGGGGACGCCGCTGCTGGAGATCGTCAGTCAGCCTGACCTGCGTTCCGCTACTGAAGCGAAGACGTTTCTCGAAGAACTGAAGTTGCTGCTGACATACATCGGCGTCTCCGACTGCAACATGCAAGAAGGTTCGCTGCGCTGCGACGCGAACGTCAACTTGCACGTCCACACGGACGACGGCCAGAAAATCGCCACGCCGATCGTCGAGGTCAAAAACCTCAACAGCTTTCGCGGCGTCGAGCAGGCGATCGAGTTTGAAGTGGCTCGGCAGATCGAAGATTGGAAGCAGACGCGCCACGGGATCAACGATGTTCCCAAACAGACTCGCGGCTGGGACGCGAATCGCGGCGCGACGTTCGCCCAACGCGGCAAAGAAGAAGCGAGTGACTATCGCTACTTCCCCGATCCCGACCTCACGCCGATCACGGTCAGTGACGAGTTCATCGCCGAGATGAAATCCGAACTGTGCGAACTCCCCGCCACGCGCCGCCGCCGCTATCGCGCGGACCTCGGCCTGTCACACTACGACGCGGATGTCATCGTCTCGCAAGGCGACCACTTCACGAACTACTTTGAGCAAGTTGCACGGCTTTGCGGTGACGGCAAGCAAGCCGCGAACTGGCTCACGCAAGACGTGCTGCGAGAACTCAACAGTCGGTCGCTCAATATCGATACTTTTCCGATCAAGACGGCAGTTCTTGGCGACTTGCTCAAGCGAGTGACTTCCAACCAAATCACCGTGAAGAGCGCTCGTGAAGTCTTTGCCGCACTGCTGGCCGATCACGACACGGCTCATGACAACGAGACGACTGCCGATCTCAGCACCGTTCGCGTCGAAGCAATCATCGCCGAACGCGGACTCGCGGTCCTCACCGACACGAGCGCCATCACATCGGTCATCGCCGCAGTCATCGCCAGAAATCCGAAGCCGGTCGCCGATTTCAAATCCGGCAAGCAAGCGGCTGCTGGAGCGTTGATTGGGCAGATCATGAAAGAGATCAAAGGGGCCGACGCCAAGGTCGTGCGAGAAATGCTGGTTGACGAACTGAGCAAATAGACCACAAATCAGACAGGCGAGCGGGTGGCATCACCGCAATTTCGCAGGCAGGGGTCAGGCACCGGACAAACGCTGACCCCGGTCGGGTAAATCGTTTGCTCACTTTGAGCAGTACGGTCTCGCAACCCCGCGTAATTCGCGGGGTTTTTCGTTGGTTCTGATTCCACGTCCCGTTCGTTACGACTCGTTTCCGTGGGATACTGCACCGCTTTTTGCAGCGCGCTGCACGAGTTTGAGATGGCTCGGTCGAAATCGGCGTCGGTGGTGTGCAAGTAATGTTCGTTGGCGACCGCTTCAGTGTTGCCCAACCAACCGCACACCACGTGAGCGGGGAAGTGCTGATTCAGCTCGGTCTGTCGGGATGCTCTGAGGTTTTGAAAAACACGTTCCCACGGCTCCAGGCCGGCGCGATGGATGATCTTGAACATCTTGGTCCGCAGGTTCTGCGAAGCGTCGCGGTAGCGTGTGACGACGTATTCCGTTCCTTCGGCGGCCAGTTCAAAGGCGTCGCGAAGATACGGCTCCAACTCCGCGAACAGCGGAATCTCACGAGACGCCTTTCCGCAGTGCTCCGTTTTGGAACTCGGAATGCGGATGCGTTGGTGTTCCCAATCCACGTCGGACCATTTCAACGCCAGCGTTTCGCTGGGAGTCCGGACTCCACCAAATCGAGCCAGGGCAATGATCAACCGCCACTGAGCATCGGGAGCGGCGTCGATGACCTTCTGGATCTCTGCCAAGGTCACGAAGCGAAACCGCGCGGAATTGCCCTTCACGGTGATCCCCTTGAAGTGACCGAATGGGTTCTTGTCGATCAATCGTTTGCGGATGGCTGCTTCAAAGAACTGGCGACAGCGACCAAGGTTTCTGCGGACGCTGTTGTCCGCCAATTTGCTGGTCAATGATGCCTTGAAGGCGTCCGCATGTCCGGCGGTGAAGTCGCGGAGCGTCAGCTTGGTCCCGACGAACGCCACAACGTTCTTTTGGACTTGCCGGAGTTGGATCACCGTTCCCGGCTTCAAGTCGACTCGTGAGGCGAGGTAAGCATCAATGAAGTCGTTCAGCGGCAGATCACCAACATCTTCGCGGTGTTCGACCAAACCCACTTTTGCCAGCTTCTCGATGAATGCTTGATCGCGCTCCGCAATCCAACGAGCCGTGTCACCATCAACCGATTGCCCGCTGATCGCGGCACAGTTCATCGCCTCGACTTTTCGTTTGATTTCCCTCGCGAATGCCAGCGGCATCTTGCCGAGTCGCACGCTGCGGCGTTTGCGATCCTTCGCCACGAATTGGATGGTGCGATTGCCGTTCTTGTCTGAGCTGAGTGATGCCATCTTCTTTGACCTTTCTGAGAACGCCGCGCGTCAGCCGGTCTCGGTTCTCAGGTCGAGACTCGGCCAACGGCGGCAAAGGTGGTTTTCCAATGGAATACGCACGTGCCGCCGTTATCGACAATTAGGGAATTTTTTGACTGGTCTATGATTGCAGGGCGATGAACTCACGCAGGATCGCAACACTGTACCTGACCGATCGACCGAGCCTCACGCACTTGATCGGACCACGCGGCACGGTCAGCGACCACAATGTTTTGGGGCAGATACTCAACTTCCGCGCGGCCTCATCGGGGGTCAGCAGTAACTTGTCGTTTCCAGCGCCAGCATCAGTCGATGAAACGCTTTGAGTCATGGTCGGCATGGTCGTTCCTTCGTGTCGGTCTCAATTCGTGTTTGGAAATTGGTGAGTTCCGTTAGAATCCTCGCGCGCACGCGCCCAAGGTTTCCGTGACTGCTGCGGTTAGCTTTGGCGAATTAGCCTGCGGGCATGTCCGGATTGTCGAGCGGCCAATCTGCTGCGGATGTGGGTACTGCCCTTTCATTCGGGTGATGGCGAGAACCAATTCGTTGTGCTTGCGGCGGACTCCCATGAACTCGCTGGTGAGCGGTAGGTCATCGTTGAGCCATGCCACAGCAGCGGGACTTTGCCGCACGGGCCATTGCGATTCTTCGCCACGATGATGTTGGCCTCGGTCGAGTTGGCATCAGCGTCATAGGCAGCGGGGCGGTCGAGGAAGAGCACCACATCGGCGTCTTGTTCGATGCTGCCACTCTCACGCAGATCGGAGAGGCGAGGTTGTTTGCGGTCGCGGGATTCGATGTCGCGGTTCAACTGAGCGAGGCAGACGACGACAGCGTCAAGTTCCCTGGCCAGTCGCTTCAACGCGCGAGACATGGCGGCGACTTGTTGTTCGCGATGCACTCGGTCATCGTCGGGGCGGAGCAGTTGCAAGTAATCGAGGATCAGCAGCCGTAGGCCATTCCTGCGTTCGACGCGGGCACTGGCCACAATTTGAGACAAGCGTGACGAGCCGTCGTCGATGATCTTCAACGGCAAGCTGGCAAGTTGATTCTTGGCATTGTCGAGACATTCTCGGTCAAGAGGATCGGTAATGCGCTTGAGTTCGATGTCAGTGAACGGCAAGTTGGTCGTCGCGCACAGCAGACGGTTCGCGATGTCTTCGTCGCTTTGTTCCAGTGTGACGAACACCGTCGGGAAGGCAGCTTGAGTCGCGGCCAAGGCCATGCCCAGCGCGGCGGATGTTTTGCCGACACTCGGCCGAGCACCGAGAATCACGAGCGAGCCCGCCCGCATTCCACCGCCGAGTTTGTCATCCAGATCGGGCCAGCCAGTGGGCACCTGTTCCCGCCGATTTGTCGTGTGAGCCTCGTCGAGTTTGAGGAGCACGTCGAGCATCGACAGGCACCCGCCGGATTCTTCGCGTTCGGAAATCTGCCGCTGTGCGCGATCGAACATCGCGAGCAGCTCGCCAACATCGTGATGATCGTAGGCAGCGGCTTGCAGTTCGCGAGCGGCATTGAGCACTCGGCGACGTTGAGCGGATTCACGAATGAGCTTGGCGTCGTAGGCGATGTGTGCGGCATTCGGCACCGCTTCCATCAGTTCGTTCAGGAAGACCGCCCCGCCGATTTCTTGGAACTTGCCGAGCTGTTCGAGTTCATCCGCCAGAGAGATTGTGTTGACCGGTTGTCCGGCGTCCCGCATGGCGAGCAATGTCGTGAAGACGATCCGATTCGGCTCGTTGTAGAAGTCATCAGCCCGGATCAGCGGGGCGATGTCATCGACCTTGCCGAGTTCGAGCATCAGACCGCCAAGAACCGAGCGCTCGGCGGTCAGGTTGCTCGGTGGCATTCGTAAAACGTCTGCAATCATGCTTGCCCTTCCGCACCGCGCAGGTGAGTGAGACGACGATCAGAACCGGTGAGGCAGAGCGGTACTCCTGCCAGCAGACGACTGGCGAGTCGAGCACCGAATGCCTTGTTGAGTTCGTCGGGCTTCAAGTTGCTGGTGACGATCAGTGGTTTCCCGGCGCGAGCGTTGACGACGCGGGTGAGGATTTCGAGATCCACGTCGGTCGGCGTGCGGATGCCGATGTCATCCAGCACCAACAACCCCGCATTGGCCAAGCGGTCGAACAATGAAGCCTCGGAGAACTCAAACGTCCGACCATCGGGGCCAGCGATATCGACCGAGCCTTCGCGGCGGCAAGTCTTCACGTGGTTGAGCAGTTCGCCCACGTCGTACCAGACCGCACGAGTCGGCCAAACCTGAAACAGCAGCGCGGCGAAACAACTCTTGCCCCGACCTTGTGCCCCGTGCAAGTACATCGGCCAACGAGCATCCATGATTGCTTTCTCCAATTTGCGAACGGCATCAGGCGGAACGAGAGTCCAAGTCGCCGTCGGCACTCCCTGCGGCAGCGGACGACATGGCGATTGTGAGACCAGCGAAATCGTCGGCGTCCCCTTGCCAGCGAGCGGCGGACGTACCGGGCTTTGTGTTTGAACGGTCACGATAATTTCCTTCGAGGATCTTGCAGGCGTTCCATTCACCAGCGCGAGATTTGCCAAACAGCCAACCGAACTTGAACCAGTTCTGCCCATGCAGGAACGAGCCTTCACTGATCGCAACCGTGAGCTTGGCAACGTCGCTCAGAGCGTCTTGAACTTCCGGTTGACCATTGGCTCGCCTGAAGGCAGTCACGAGCGTTGCCGTGCGTTTGGTGCAACGTGGGGCGATGTCATCGGGAAGTTGGTTCCAAGCACTGATCAGCGTGTCGAGCTGGTCGGGGATCGCGAGTTGCTTTTGAGACTTGGGAGTGTTGACCTGCCGGACGCTGGTGTCCCGCTTTCGAGTTGTGCGCGCTCTCTTCAGAGAACTGGAAAGTTCATTGGATAGTTCTGTGGGACGTGGGTGTCCTCCATTAGCGGACATGGGTGTCCTCCTTCGTTGAGCATCGGGGACATCAGTGTCCCCCATCGGTGAAGCGGGCGAGGGCAAAGCACGTAGGCGGTCAAAGTCGATCCGCAGTTTTCGCGTCTTGCCTTCCATCCAAGCCGACACGATCCCAACGTGTCGCAGATCAGTAAGCACACGACGAATCTGCCGCACACAAAGTCCCATGTCCGCCGTAAGCCGTTCGTTGCTTGGCCAAGCGTCGCCGTTGTTGTCGGCGTAGCTCACCAACACGAACAGCAGCAACTTGGCAGAACTGTCGATCGTCGCATTACGAACGGCAGTCAGGCGGTCGAAAATCGAGAACGTCCCGGTCTCAGTCATGACACCGCTCCCCGCGTGTCATAGCGGTCGAGGGCCTCACGGATCGCAGCACGCGCATGAGCAGCGACCGAGTCATCCGCCGCCACCTCGCGGAATCGCGTGATGTAGGCCGGCTCCGGCTCATCCGGGTACTCGGCGACCGCCGTGTCGCTCACCGTCACCGGCAGGATGCGGACACGCTTCGCGTGATTCTTTGCGATGATTCGCGCTGCTCTGGCTTTTGCCGTGTCGAGCGTCCAATAGGCGTCGCCACTCAGTTTCCAGCCGGTCCCCGTCAAACTTTCAAGAATAAACGCATCCATCTCGCAATCTCCGCCGCTTCGAGCAGCACGCCCGAAGCACGACGAAGATTTGAGCGACCAAGAAATTGCTTGGGCGGCCTTGGCCCAAAAACCGGGGCGGTCAAAACCTCAAAGTTTGGTGTTTTCTTCGACAAAAACCCCAATAAAAAAAGATGGTCAAGCCATTTGGTCAAACGCCCTCAATGATTGGTCGACGAATACGGTTCAGCGAATCCTTGTGCGTTTTTTTCTTGTTGGGATCGAGGTTGTCTTCGATTGAAAAGATCCACTCAACCAGTATTCCGACTTCATACAAGTCAGTTTGTGGCTGATTGAGGTCATGGCAAATAGAGTCAGGCCGACCGTCTGTTCGTCCCCATTTCTTTTTTGCCTCTTGAGCCGCAAGGGGGTCGTTTTCATTCACGG
>JANNDA010001279.1:0-2952 GCA_031387195.1 Planctomyces sp.
CGGCGAGTTCCAAGTCTCCCCCGGCTCAAGGATCTGGGAAATCGACTGACTCAGGCTCTCACGGACATCAGAGTTTTTGGCTCTGGGTGTTGTGTTTGACTGGCGTTGATTATTTCAGCACGCTGGGCTATCAGCCGTCGATGGCCTTCGACGCGGCTGGCCGCTTGGCCCCGCTAGCCACCGTGCTGCTGGTACTGGTGACGCTATTCGGGGCATTGCCTGTTTACTGTTATGTCGCGGGGCAGTCCTTCACGGGACAAGGCTCGATTGCCATGCTCGAAAAGCTGGTGCATGGCTGGCGCGGCAAGATTCTGGTGCTTATTCTGTTGGGCTTCGCGGCGACAGATTTCGTGATCACCAAGACGCTCTCCGCAGCCGATGCGGCCGAGCATCTGATCCACAATCCGTTGTGGCACAATGCGCCCGATTGGCTGCAAGGCCAGATGATGCTGACGATTTTTTTACTGATCGTCCTCGGCGGTGTCTTCATGCGCGGATTTGGCGAAGTCATCGGCATCGCCGTTGGATTGGTCGCGATTTATCTGACGCTCAACACGATCGTGATTGGCAGCGGCTTGTGTTATCTGGTGAAGAATCCCGATGTGGTTTCGCAGTGGTGGCAACTGGTGCAAGACGGCGATTGGGCGATCAAAGATAATCCGATTAAGGGGACGGGTTGGGGAGCGATTGCGATCGTCTGCATCCTGTTTTTTCCGAAGCTGGCACTGGGCCTAAGCGGGTTTGAAACCGGTGTCGCCGTGATGCCGCTCATTCGCGGTGATCACGATGACAAACCTGCTAATCCGACCGGACGCATCCGGAATGCTCGAAAACTGCTGATCTCCGCAGCGGGGATTATGTCTGTGTACTTGCTGGGTTCAGCAATGGTGGTCACGACGCTGATTCCGGCTGATGAGTTGGGTGAAGGTGGAGCGGCGAAGAGCCGCGCTCTGGCGTATCTCGCACACGGCCAAAACTCGGCGACACTCAATCCGATGTTTGGCGAAGTCTTCGGGACCATCTACGACTTGAGCACCGTCGCAATTTTGTGGTTCGCAGGCGCGAGCGCGATGTCCGGTTTGTTGAACCTCGTGCCTCGTTATCTACCACGGTACGGCATGGCCCCGGAATGGGCCTCCGCATTGCGTCCGATGGTGGTGCTGTTCACGTTCATCAACTTGCTGGTAACGGTGGCCTTTCAAGCTGACGTGGAGGCTCAGGGCGGTGCGTATGCAACGGGCGTGATGATGCTGATCTCCAGCGCGTGCGTGGCGACAGTGATCGATCTCTATCGCAAGCGGCAAGGCTCGGTCAGACAGCGACTTTCCTGGCCGTTCCTGATGATTGCGGTCGTGTTTTTCTACGTGACCACGATGATCCTGTTCGAGAAACCCGAAGGACTCGCGATCGCGAGTTGCTTCATTGCGACGGTGTTTGTTTCATCGTTGATCTCGCGCATGATGCGGAGCACTGAACTGCGATTCGTCAGTTTTCAGTTCATCAGCAACGAATCGAGATTCTTGTGGGATGCGTTGCGTCATCTGGAATTTCCCGTGTTGGTGCCGCATCGCGATGGGGGAACTCGTTCGCTGGCTCAAAAGGAAGAGCAAATTCGGCAAGTGCATCATCTGGATGCGTCGGTTCCGATTGTGTTTGTCGAAGCCCAACTGGGTGACGTGAGCGAATTTTATCAAAGCCCGGTAATCGAGGTGACTGACGAAGAAGGGCGGTTCATCATCCGCGTGTCGAAGTGCGTCTCGATCGCTCACGTGTTGGCCGCGATTGCCCTGGAGCTGTCCAAGACTGGCAAACCGCCCGAATTACACTTCGGCTGGTCCGACGAAAACCCGCTGTCCATGAATTTGCGATTCGTCTTATTCGGCGAAGGCAACGTTCCATTGTTGGTCCGTGAGTTGATCAAGAAGGCCGAACCTGATCCGGCAAAGCAACCGCGGGTCATTATCGGATGATTCGATACGCGGAAAAACAAAAAGCACGCCCAACCAGCGAGGATGAACGTGCTTTTAAGTTTCAATTCTGCGTCGGCTCGTCAACTATTTCTTGGCGTTGTCGTCCGCGACTTTCTTCTGGACATCGACGGCTTCCGTGTTGACCGTCTTGGCCACTTTCTCGGAAAGCTTCTTGGCGAGCAGGCCGCTCGGATCACAGCCAGCAGCGACCGAGACGATCTTGCCACCCTTGGCGATCAGAAAATTGGTCGGCATGGTCTTTGTCTCGAAGGTGTTCCAAGCGTCCCCCTTGGTATCGACCGAGTAAAGCATGTTGAGCTTCTTCTCTTTGACGTAGGCGGCCACCTTCGTATCTGGCTCGCGGAAGATCGCCACAGATGTCAGGCCGAGATCCTTGTAGCCTTCGTGCATGGCTTGAAAGTAAGCCAGTTCCTTGTCGCAACCAGAGCAACCGCAGGTCAAACGCACGAGAACCGGCCCTTTGGCGGTCAACTCGGCGAGATTGATTTCCTTACCGGTCGCATCTTTGAATTTGAATTCGGGAGCTTGCGTACCGACATCGACTTTCTTCGGAGCCGGAGCCGGTTTCGCCTCAGGCTTCGCAGCAGCAGCCGGTTCCTCGGCAAAAGCCAAACTGGTTGTGAGCAACAAAGCCGAAGCAAACGAGAGCAAACGAATCATGAGCAACTCCTTGAAATGGACACGAGCCTAAGAAACTCAAAATGCGACTGCAGGCCAGTCTAACCAAGCATTGCCACATAAACCAACAGTGATCCGTTTGTTGAAATCGCAAAGTGCTGAGAGCAAATGCCATCTCACTTACTCACGGTTCATGAGACCAAGCTCAATCCTTGACGCTTTCTGACGTGGTTCCAGACAATGCCGCCGCGTTCACGAAACGAATCTCTGTTTGGAGTTACGAGTGGCCTCTGGCGAATCATCGAATGAACGATTACGCGGCATGATCGGCGAAAGCCCGGTC
>JANNDA010001283.1:0-2571 GCA_031387195.1 Planctomyces sp.
GAAGCCGCAAAAGTAACCCGACGCGTCAGCGCGGGCGTCGTCACAGTTCGCCCTCGCTGACGCTTCGGGTTACATCGCGGCACAACGCTTCCCTGATGAGTGGCCCATGAATAATTCGGGATAGTGCGTATGCCACAGGACCGAGGGGCTGACGCCGCCCCGCTCGCCTGAAATGGGTGCGTGATCGCCGAACGGCTCAGCGGCTTTGCAGTTTCTGGTGGATCAGCGCGTCCGCCGCGATCCAAAGTTTTCGCCAGCGCGGCAAGGAAACGTGGCGGCTAAAGACGTCGAATTTGTGCCGTTCGATTTCGTGCAGCAGACCGCCGTAAAGCTGAAGCATGGCTTTCATGATCGGTTGGCCGAGCGGTTTTAAGCTCGGCACCAATTGTTCGGCGGAGGCGTAATACGATTTCGCGCGTGCGGCCTCGAAGGCCATCAACGATTGGAATCGCTCGTCGTAGCGGTGAGCTTTTAAGCTCTCGATGGTCACGCCGAAACGGGCGAGATCTTCGGCGGGAAGATAGATGCGACCCGCATCGGCGTCTTCGCCAACGTCGCGGAGGATGTTCGTCAGTTGAAAGGCGGTGCCGCAATCGATCGCTCGGCGGACGGCCTCGTCGCCGTGAAATCCCCAGATATGGATGCAACACAACCCGACCGCTCCGGCGACCAGATAGCAGTATTCGGCGAGTTCCTCGAACGTCTGAAAGCGGCACCGTTCGCTTGAGTAGGACGGGCACTCTTGCCCGTCGCCAGATTCTCGACGGACAAGAGTGCCCGTCCTACAAGCTGGCTCTAAATCCGATCGAACGCCGTCGATCACCGCAAATAGATGCTCGTGAGGAATCGTGAATCGAATCGCAACATCACGCATCGCCGGCAAAACCTGTTGTGCGGATTCCGACCAATCGGTCATTACGCCAGGCGTCCATTCCTTACGGAGTACGTCAATCAGCGATCGCTGCCACGCTGCGAGTGCAGCGATTCGTTGAGCGATCGTCTGATCGGCCTCGTCGCCCCAATCGTCGGTCACTCGCATGAATGCGTAGAGCGTACACATCGCGCGGTACTGCGGAGCTGGCAGGCCGAGGAACGAGTAATAGAAATTTCCGGCCGTCCGCTTCGTCAGCCGTTCGCAGTGATCGAAGCAGTCGTCCAACTCGGTGCGACTCATTCAGCGACCTTTCGCGAAGTAGTCTTCATGTCCGGTTCCCTCTCCCCCGCATCGGGGGAGAGGGTTAGGGAGAGGGGGACTTGGAAGGATGTTGAAGCCACCGTGTTCAGTCTGATTTGTTGATTGAGCTCACTTTCCGATTGAGCATTCACTTCATCGACGCCCCCTCTCCCTCGATGCGGGAGAGAGGGGACATGAAAGAGACGAACGATCGCACGACTGAGGCATTTCACCAGCAACCCGGCGGCGTCCCATTTCGTCACGACAGGACGCCGCTCCCAAACGCGAAAGCCAATCGCTTCGATCCGGTCGCAGATCTTCAAACCGCCTTCGCCGAACAAGTCGATCGCCACTTGCAGCCGACCCTTCAAACTCGGGGCCAAATCCCGCACGGACAACAACAGGCCCCGCGCCCGTTCGACTTGAAACCGCATCATTTCCAAGAACTCTGCGTTCGTGACTCGCTGAGTCAGATCGTGCCGCGAGTAGCCGAAGCGTTCGCAATCCTCAATCGGCAAATAGGTCCGACCGATGTCGGCATCTCGCGCGACATCCTGCCAGAAGTTGGCCAGTTGCAGGCCCGTGCAAACCGCGTCTGATAACTCGACCGATCGCTCGTCATCCGCGCCGCACAGCCGCAGCACGATCCGGCCCACCGGGTTCGCACTGTTACGGCAATATCCCAAGAGTTCATCAAACGTTTGATACTCGCTGACAACCTGATCTTGCTCGAACGCCGTCAGCAGATCATCAAACGGTTCCCGCGACAGCTCGAACAGTTTCACCGTTCGCTGCAACGCGACAAAAACCGGATGAGGCATCACCTCACCCGCCCAACAGCGTGCCAACTCACCGCGCCACCAACCGAGCAGTCGCGTCGAAAGCGGGCGATCGCCCAGCTCATCCCCCAAATCGTCCGACCAACGGCAGTAGGCATAAACATTGAAAAACGGCTGCCGCAAATCGCGAGGCAGCAAGCGAGCGATCAACGGAAAGTTTTCGTAATGCGAGGTCGCCAATTGCCGACAATAGAACTCCGCCTCGGTCAATGTCGGCGGTTGGGAAACCGGTTGCAGAGTTCCTTCGAGCACGCCGGGACTCCAGCGTTGAAGGTCTTTCACGATTTGCGGGGGCTGCTGCGGCATGGCCGCGTAGGCTACCGCAACGTTCGGCGCTCGCCCAGCACCTGTCGTCAGACCGTAGCACAGGCGGCTCGCCTGTGTGGTTTCTCCAGTAGCCTGCGTGGTTTCCCTGATGAAATCACAGGCGAGCCGCCTGTGCTACGGTCTGTGTCTGCGTCAGAAAAGTCGGTGAAAACTCGAAAGGATTTCCGTCTGCTTTCAACCCGGAGGGTTTTCAGCCATTAGCCGGGGGTTGAGCGCAGCGATACCCCCGGA
>JANNDA010001308.1:0-1537 GCA_031387195.1 Planctomyces sp.
CGATCCCTTCATGGGATCGGGGACGACGATCGGCGAGGCTCATAAGCTGGGCTTCACCGCGCTCGGACGCGACATCAACCCGGTTGCCGTCGAAGCGGTCACGACGGCGTTGGGGCCGTTAAGCGAGCACGAGTTGCAGGCCGCGTTCGCGCAGCTCGAAGCCGATATCGCTCCGAAGATTCGTCGGCTCTACCGCTCGATCGACAAACGCGGTCGGCCGTGTGACGTGCTGTATTCGTTCTGGGTCATGCAGGCCGCTTGCCCCGACTGCTCGCGGGCCGTCGATCTGTTTCCGTCTTATGTGATCGCACGCAACGCCTACCCGGATCGCAAACCCGAAGTCCAAGTCTATTGCCCGAACTGCGGCGACATCGCCCCCGGCCTGCATGGCGACGACGCGGCCACCTGCGCGGAGTGCGGACATCAGTTCGATCCGAGCACGGGAACCGCGCGCGGCACGAAGGGACACTGCGGAAGCTGCAACGGCGACTTCAAGATTCTCGACGTGATCGCCCAACAACAGACTCGGCCCGCGTTTCGGCTGTATGGCAAGCTGGTCCTGACGAGCAACGGGCGCAAGGAGTATCTGCGAGCGACTGCGGACGATTTGAAAGCGTATGAGCAATGCTCCGTCGAGTTGCGTCGCGCACTTGAGGCGGGCGAACTCACGCTTCCCGACCTCGCGTTGGAGTATGGCCACAACACTCGGCAAGCGATGGGCTATGGCTTCACGTCGTGGCGAGACTTCTTCAACGACCGGCAGTTGCTCGCGCTCTCTTGGCTGCGCGATGCGATTTTGAAGATCGACGATCTGTCGGCCCGCCGCGCGATGCTGACGCTGTTCTCCGGCGTGTTGGAGTTCAACAACCTCTTCGCGTCTTACAAAGGCGAAGGGACCGGCGCGGTGCGGCACATGTTCTCGCACCACATCCTCAAGCCGGAGCGGACGCCCATCGAAGCGAACGTGTGGGGCACACCGAAGAGTTCCGGCTCGTTCTCGACACTCTTCCCCTCGCGATTGCTGCGAGCCGTGCAGTACCGCGAGCAGCCGACCGAAGTGAATGGCCACAGCGGCGCAGCTCGCATGTGCTCGCCGTCCTTCACGGGACGGATCGAACCGCAATGGCCGACCAACGGCGACTTGGTTCCGCGCGGCATCTACTTGTCGTGCGGCGACTCGTCGATGACCGGACTATCCGATCAGAGCATCGACCTCGTCGTGACCGACCCTCCATTCTTCGACAACGTCCATTACTCGGAACTGGCCGACTTCTTCTTCGCGTGGCAGCAGATCGGGAACCGGACAAAGCACTCCTCCGGCTCGACGACTCGTCATCTCTCCGAGGTCCAAGACGCCGACGCCGACAAGTTCGCCGAAAAGCTACAAGCCGTCTTCCGCGAATGTCATCGCGTGCTCCGAGACGATGGCTTGCTTGTTTTCAGCTATCACCATTCGCGCCACGAAGGCTGGGCCTCCTTGGCGAAAGCGATTCTCGGAGCGGGCTTCCTCGTCGTGAACTCGCAGCCGGTCAAGGCC
>JANNDA010001318.1:0-4488 GCA_031387195.1 Planctomyces sp.
CGAATATCAGTCTGATCAACAGTCGTTTCTCCCTCGCCGACGACTCGGCGGCCGCCGCACAACACCATGAACTCAAGCTAAAACACCATTCGGAAAATTCACTCGCTCAAAATACTTGACTGGTCCTTCCATACCAGCGCCTTCAAGCTCGACATCCGAGTTTCTTGTTGGGCTTAGTCCGTCATCGCGTTAGCATCTCCTTATTATGAGATCCCGCCGATCGACCAATCCCCCAATAAGTGTCTGATGCATCGTTTCTGACCTGCCACGCAATCGCCGAGTCCCGCTCACATGGCTCCAACGAACAGCTCTTTGAACCGACGCCAACTTTTGCGTTTGGGACTGACTGGCTTCAGCAGTCTGACGCTCACACAACTGTTGCAACTGCGAGCATTTGCCGATCAAGCGGGAGCAAACTCACCCGTCAAAGACTCCGAACGAACCGCGATTATTCTGGTCTGGTTGCGCGGCGGTGCGAGTCATCTCGAAACTTTCGATCCAAAACCGCTCGCCTCGTCAGAGTTTCGTGGGCCGTATCAGCCGATTGACACCAATGTCCCCGGCATCCAAATCTCTGAGCTGTTGCCTCGACTGGCGCAGATCGCTGACAAGTACACGTTGTTGCGATCGATGGCTCACACCGGCGGCGGACACCCGGCCGGTTCATTGCAGATCCTCGCCGGCGATCCCGATCCGCAAGACAAGATCAAACCGATCCTGCCCGACTGGATGTCGATCGCCAGCCATCTACGTCGCGACCCGCGTCGCAGCATTCCGAATTACATCGCCGTCAATCCAATCGACAACTACGACAGCTTCACGATCGCCGGCCCGACCTACCTCGGTCCTTCTTACGAGCCGTTCAAGGTGCTCGGTGATCCCAGCGCTCCGCAGTTCGAGGTTCCGAACGTCGGTTTGAAGAACGAGAAGCAAATCGACGTCATTCGTAATCGGCTGACGCTGAAGGCGGGACTCGACCGATTGCGGCGCGAGATCGATCAATCAGGCGTCATGACCGCCGTCGATCGCATCGAGCAGCAAGCGATCAACTTGCTGACCAGTCCTGCCGCGCGAGGGGCCTTCGATCTCACTCAGGAATCAGACGCCATTCGCGACCGTTACGGTCGCAATCAGTGGGGCCAGCAATGCTTGATGGCTCGACGTTTGGTGGAGGCGGGTGTCGATATCGTGGCCACCGAATTCGATGGCCCGATGTGCGGTCGCGTACAAAACTGGGACGACCACGCCGTGAATCAGCACGTCTTTGATGCGTTGAAATTCCGGTTGCCAACACTCGATCAAGCGGTCTCCGCGTTGATTGAAGATGTCTACGCGCGGGGTCTCGACAAGCGAGTGCTCGTTGTCGTCACCGGTGAATTCGGTCGCACTCCGCGCATCAGCTACGTCGCCAGCAGCGGCGAGGGTGTCGCCAGTGCTCCCGCCGGAACAGTCCAACCGGGTCGCGATCACTGGCCGCGAGCGAACTCCATGCTCTTCGCGGGAGGCGGC
Source organism: Planctomyces sp. (assembly GCA_031387195.1). Lineage (GTDB taxonomy): Bacteria > Planctomycetota > Planctomycetia > Planctomycetales > Planctomycetaceae > SXKJ01. The sequence continues at coordinate 1,510 of JANNDA010001318.1, forward strand.
ATTCGCACGGGCCAAGTGATCGGTGCCACTGACCTCCGTGGCGAAGATCCAATCTCTCGCCGAGTCGGTCCTGGTGATTTCCTGGCGACGATCTATCGCCACTTGGGCATCGACTACAAAAACGTCGCGATCCCTAATTTCGCCGGACGACCGATTCCGATTGTCGATCAGGGCGATGCAATCCCCGAACTTGCAGGTTGAGCGATTCTCTCTTGTTGCAGAAGGCGAAAGCATGACACGTTCTCAAGCTCATCGAACTGGATTGGGAAAATCTGACCGATCTGGCTTTACGCTCATTGAGTTGCTGGTGGTGATCGCCATCATCGGAATGCTCGTGGCCCTGCTGCTTCCGGCCGTGCAAAAGTCGCGCGAAGCGGCGCGCATGACGCAATGCAGAAACAATCTCAAACAGATCGGCGTGGCCATTCATAACTTTCACGAGCAGCGCAACGAATTGCCTCCCTCGCGGAACTACGACCACTACACGAGCTGGGCTTTCCTGATTCTGCCGCATCTCGAAAGCGTCAATCTCTTCAAAAATTGGGATCCGGCACTCAAGTATTACTATCAACCGGATGTGGCTCGGCTGACGCCGATTTCTTCGTACTACTGCCCAACGCGCCGCGGCCCAATGAACAGCACCGCGAACGACGATATCTTGTCACCGCTGGAAACAAGCGGGCACGTGTCGGGAACGGTCAGCGATTATGCGAGTTCGGCGGGCTACGGTCCTGCCGGTGTTTGGAATTGGATCAACTCCAACGGTGCCATGATCATTGGCGAGGCCACAACCAATCCTCCCACAGTCCCAGTGGGATGGTTTGCCCCACCGGGAGCGAAGCTGCTCACCTGGAAGAGCCGAACCGCATTCAAGAGTCTCGTGGATGGGACCAGTACCACGATTCTGGTGGGCGAGAAACATGTCCGTCCGTCGCGCTTTGGAATCGCGCAGGAGGATGGAGCGGTCTACAACGGCGATCATCCCGGAAACTTCTCGCGATGCGGCGGCCCCGGATACCCGCTCGCCAAGTCTCCGACGGATATCTATCGAGACAACTTCGGCAGCTATCACGATGGAGTTTGCAATTTTGTCATGGGTGATGGCAGCGTCCGCTCGCTCAACGTGCTCATCGCCACCGATTTACTTGGCCGTTTGACCGCGCGAAACGATCATGAAGTGATCACGGAATATTGATTGTTTTCGCCAATTAACCCGAAGCGTCAGCGAGGGTGGGCGTTCCAGAGCGCGATGGATCTTGTGAAGCGTTCGCCCTCGCTGACGCTTTAATTTCGCGGCGACCACAATTCACCGTTCGATTCCGGCCGGCGCGTGCTCCACGGGAACCAAGATGTTGTTCATCTGTGGTTTCACCGTGAATTTCAAACTAGACGTTTTGAACGAACGAAACTTGGGATGCAGTTGCAGCGGAGGGAGTAATGATGGTCGCTCCTCTCGTGTCTCGGATTCGAAATCCGCGATGACGGCCACTCGATGCTGACCGGCGACCGCACCATCCTTGGGCAGAAACGTGCCGAGCTGAAAGGTGCCGTCCGAGCCGATCTCCCCCGATGCGGTGATGGGCTTCGGTTGTCCCATCGCCTCGAACTCCACCGTTCCCTTGGTCAGCGGCCGGCCGTCAGGGAACACGACCATTCCATGCACGACATAAGCCGTTGGCTGCTGGCCGCATCCCAACCCCATGCCGCACAACAACGCTAAAAATAAGTGCCTGTCTGGCATCATCATTGCCACACCTCAAAAGAGATTCCCGACCGACGATCCAACAGGCTCTGTCGATCGACCTGCGAGACAGCATCCATTTTCGTGTCGAGGGAATATGCTACCTGAGATTCAACGCACAGCAATCGTGCCTCGGTGTGTTGATCAATCTTCCTTGTGAACGTTCCGGTCATTCATGTCTGCTTTGCCAAAACTCTGGTATGTCCAAACTGACTTCGGAACGTTGCTCGGTCCGATGCCGGAAGATGCTTTGATTGAGATGGCTCGCACGGGAGCGTTGCTTGGTCGAGACCAAGTTCGCGAGGGAAGTGACGGCACTTGGAATTCAGCCAGCGACTTGCCCGGTCTGTTTGAAGAGGCCGATCTGTCGTCGTTCGATCCCCCTGTGGTGATGCCAGAGATCCGCTCTCTCAGACCAGTAATGACGACAACGGAATCCACCGTCGAGGAAATGGATGACTTGGATTTTGATACGGACGTGCGAGTGATTGCGCCTCCGAAAGCTCCTGAACCTCCTCCGGTTGTGGAGCAGACTGAGGTTGCAGGCGTGAGCGTTGCGCCTCAGACAATGATCACAGCGGAACCGGAACTCAAACTAGCAACCGATCCGGTTCTATCTTCACCGCCAGCACGCTCGCTGGAGCTAGAATCGACGGTCAACACAGCACCGACTTGGACGGCTCCTGTTTCTGCCGCGCCCATTCAGCGCCGGCCAGCAATACTGGCGGCATCTCATCCAATCTCTAACCGTTGGAGGCAACGGTGGCTCGCGGTGTCGGTTGCGACCGCTGCCGTAGCGCTCATGTTGTTGGTGACATGGTGGCTTTGGCCTCGTCAGCGGTTTGATCTCTACTCGGATTACGTTGCCATCCACAAAGAGTGGCAGCAACGCCGCGAGAAGACTCAGGACCAGGCTGGCTGGCGTGAGTTCGTCGTCCGTGCCAAGGCTCAATTGAACGAGTCCGTTCCAGAGCTAGAACAGACTGCGATCCCTGGCCAGCGAGACAAGTCGTTGTTGTTGTACGTGGGACGGGATCTCCAAGAGATTCTCGATCAACCGCACGGCTTCGAGAGCCCTCATCAAGAACGGCTCGATTATTTCGTCGAGCAGCTTCGAGAGCTGTATGCACCGCCGGCAGACTAGGCTCTGTCCCGTAAATCCGTAGGACGGGCACTCCTGCCCGTCGAATCACCGTAAAATGACGGGCAAGAGTGCCCGTCCTACGAGGTCTCTACCA
>JANNDA010001320.1:0-2140 GCA_031387195.1 Planctomyces sp.
CGCGCCGCCACAGACACATCTGGTTGTCGAACACCGCGCACTCGGTCAGCTCGGTCAACGGCACACTCAGCTCCACACGATTGACGGTCGCGTAAAATGAATCGCCGTCCATCCACCAGCCATCTCCTGCGACCGGTTCCATCTGTTTCAGCGATTTTTCTAAGCCGAGCCGCACACGCTCCAACAATCGTCGCAGGAGATCGGCCAGTGGGTCTGCTTCTTCGATTTTGAACTTGTTTTGCAGTTCGATCGGATGAGGCTCGTCGAGCATCCACAATCGGCACGTGCGTTGGATGTACTTGGCGACCCCGTTGGCGAACAACTTCTTTTGCTCAAATGCGATCGCCGTGACCTGCTCATCATCGAATGCTCGCTCCTCAAGCCGATTGGTGTGGACGAACCCGTCTCCGGTGTCTTCGATCCATTCCCGCCGTGACCGCTGTACTGCGACAGAGACCTCCAGCATGATCCACAAGCCGCTGCCAACGACGCAGAGCATGACTCCCAGTTTCGGATCACCGAACAAAAGCACGAGCACTCCGCCCAACGCCGTCAGCGCTGCGAGCACTCGAAACACAATCATCCATTTGGACACACCACCGCGAACAAGAATGGGTTCAGACATGTTGATTCAAATTTTGAAATTAGAGATTTAGGGAATCAGCAACGCCGAAATCACCTGAGCGTAGACACGATGGCCGAAGTCGTTCGGATGATTCACGCCGTTGCCTGTTTGATCCCAGTCTTGCTTGAGTTCGAGGAATCCGGTCCAGACCGAAGTCAGGTCCGCGAGCGCGACGCCCGGTTCGCAGAGTTTTTTCAAGGCGTCGCGATATTCTGGAAAGACCTCGTGTTTCAGCCTAATCCAATCGCGATTACCGAGCATCGACGCGACCAAAATGAACTCGGCTTCGGGAAGCTTCTCGCGAATCTTGGCGATCATTTTCTCTGTGTTGGCTTGATAGTCCTTTGCCGACCGCCCCGCCGAATCGTTCATCCCCAATGCCAGGATGACCAACTGCGGCTGAGCCTCGATCACCTTGTCGATCTGCGTCAGTCCCCATCCGGTGTCGGTTCCACCGACGGCCAGGTTTTTCATTTCGACTTTCGTCTGGAAGCGTTCCGCCAAATGTTGTCGCAGCAATTCTGGATACGCTGGCTGAAACGGTGCCGCGTCGTACAGCGCAGACGCATTCGATCCCGCCGAGATGCTGTCTCCGATCAACACGATCGACAACGGCTGCTTGGTGAGCAACCGCTGAACGCTGCGCGGCAAACCTTGCACATCGAACTTCGGTACGGGTGACTTCCACAAGTTCGGTGCGTGTGAGTACGTGATGCAGGTCTGCATCTCGGCGTACTCCAGTCGCCCGCCGAAGAAGATTTCGCCGTTGCCGTCGCGATGCGTCAACTCATATTTCTGCGTCTTCGCCGGTCGCCGCAGTTCTTCCGGCGTGCGTGACACGATGCGCGATCCGGCCGGTAACACCATCTCGCGAGTCTCTCGCTTCCAGACATAGTCGCGACCTTCTTCGTAGGTCACGTCTCCCACTGAATTGCGAACGGATTGCACTTTCAGAATAGGGAACAGCACCGAGGCACGGGCCTCGCCCGTCTTGGTGTTCTTGATGAACAACACGGACTCACCTTCGACGACGTCCCCTTCCCAGAACGGACGAAACAGTTCCGGTGCGTAACGCCACGTCGGTTTCACCGGTTCATCGGCGTGTGTGGTGCGGTGTGTGACCAGAAGAAGAAGGAGGATATTGAAAAGAAATCGTCGTGATCTGTGATTCATTCGCATGTGTCGGTGCTCCTCGCAAACGGTGACCGAGTTGTTGTCTTGATGGAGTTCGTGAATCCTCCGTCACGCTACGTTCCACCAAAAAGTTCTGCCAGTGCTGCGTCAACCCTCTGAATTGCCGTGCCTCACTCCGTCTTAATTCAGAGTTTTAATCCGCAGTCAGAATTCGTGTTGGAGTCCAGAAATCAGCCGCAGGGCGCTGGTATGGAAGGACCAGTCAAGTATTTTGAGCGAGTGAATTTTCCGAATGGTGTTTTAGCTTGAGTTCATGGTGTTGTGCGGCGGCCGCCGAGTCGTCGGCGAGGGAGAAACGACTGTTGATCAGACTGATATTCG
>JANNDA010001359.1:0-2561 GCA_031387195.1 Planctomyces sp.
CCAACGCGAAAGGAGCAGGTTGCCATAACCGCCGATTTGCCAATGCACGTTTTGCTGAAATGTGGCGAACATCGGCTGAAATCGCTCGGCCAAGATGTCCGCTTGATCGTGGCGGCTGGTGCGCGGCAGATCGATCGTCACTTCTTGGAGACAGAGGAAATCTGCGTCCAACGTGAGCAGCACGTCGATGATGCGTTCGAGGTTGTATCGCCGGTCATTACCGCCGATCCCTTTGTGAATGTTGTAAGTCACCAGTCTCATGGGGAGTCATTTCTTGTGATCGTTTAACCGCAAGCCGCAGGCGTGCGCGTCGGCCGGCGTGTTGCCCGGCAATAGGTTTGAAGCGTCGGCCGGCGCGCACGCCTGCGGCTTGCGGTTAAACGACAGCGGCGCATGTCCGGCCTTTCCGCGAATCCAGTTGATCGAAGACAGAACTGTTGGGCGACCGATCAAGCGTTCCTCCCAACGGCGTTTGCCCGGTAGGTCCAGCAGCCAGAGTCCAGCCATGATCGTCAGGATTCCTTGGCCGGGAGTCACCAGCATCACCAGACCTGCCAGCAACAATACGGCCCCCAACAGATTCTTGAGCAATCGCCACGCCCAGTACAACGCTCGATGATGAGGCCACGGTGGATGTGCTTTAGGGGAAGTGTTCTCGAAATAGTCCTCAGGCAATTGCACGAGCAGCCACGGCAACACGACCGCACTGACGACAAACGTCGCCAGTGAGACCACCGCGAACCAGCCGATCCAGTTGGGCCACATGTCAGGGATCCACCGTAACACAGGCGGCTCGCCTGTGATTTCTTAAGAAACAGGAACAGGCGAGCCGCCTGCTCGACGTCAAAACGCGGGAGTGAACAACCGGCAGAGATTTTCGCCGACGACGTGAAACCACGGGCGACGGCTCCAAACTTCAGGCTTGATCAGGATTGCGTCTTGCGCGTCTTGCGCGAACTGCTGTTCCAATTGTTGGGCGATGCGTTCGTCGTACAACACCATGCCGGATTCAAAGTTCAAGAACAAGCTACGGCAGTCGATGTTCGCCGACCCGACCAACGACCAATGTCCGTCAATGGTCAAAGTCTTCGAGTGCAACAAGCCACGCTGGTACTCCGAGATTTCGACTCCCGCCTTCAGCAGTGAATCGTAGATTGCACGACCGGCAAGCAATGTCCAAACATGGTTCGCTCGGCCAGACAACAGCAACCGCACGCGAACACCGCGAAACGCAGCGTTCTCCAAAGCACAGATGATCGCGGTCGGCGGAGCGAAATAAGACGTGATCAGCAAGAGGCGGTCCTGAGCCTCGTTGATCGCCGCCAGAATCAATGCTTGAAAGATTGACGCATCATCTTCGGGACCTCCGCTGACAGTCTGCGCGGTCACCGTTCCTGTTGTCGGAGACGCCGGAAACGATTCTGTGTCGGGCAAAACTTCACCAGTCGCGAAGTACCAGTCTTCGGCAAACACCAATTGGTGTCGCCACACTTCTGGACCGACGACTCGCAGGTGCGCGTCTCTCCAAAATCCAAACGATGTGCTGCGTCCGATGTACTCGTCGCCGATGTTCATGCCCCCCGTGAAAGCCACGCGGCCATCGACCACGACGATCTTGCGATGATTCCGCAAGTTCAGCGACCACCGCTCGCGAAACGTCTGACCGGGTAGGAAGGTCGCGATTTGAATTCCCGCGTCGCGCATCGGCCGCAAAAAACGTTTCGTCAGCCAGAAAGATCCAAACCCATCGTACAAGAATCGCACGCGCACCCCTTCACGGGCTTTGCGGATCAGCAAGTCGCGAATGCGCGTGCCGGTGCGATCGGGCTGCCAGATGTAGTATTCTAGGTGAATCGACTCGCACGCGCTGAGGAGCGCCTGCTCAATCAGCCCCAGAGTGCGATTCGTGTCTGTCAGCAGTTCGATGTCGTTGCCAATCGTCGGCCAAGTATTCGTCAGCCGCTGAGTCAACTTCATCAGTCGCCGCACCTCGGTTCGATCATCGTCGCGCGGCGGTCGATCATGCTCCGACCGTTGCAGATGCCGCACCGACAACTGCTCCGCCGAACGCTGCTTCGACTCCTTGCGACGCTCCACGCGATTGATCCCGAAGACCAAAAACAGCACCGCTCCGCCGATCGGGATGAACACGATCGACAGCATCCAGGCCACGCTCGACACGGGCTGCCGTTTTTTGACCAGCAGCACGACAGGTAACAGCAACAGCGTCAGCCCATATCCAACCACCGTCAGCAACCAGCCGAGATACGTCATGGGGAGGCCATTCAATCGTAGAACAGGCGGCTCGCCTGTTTGTCTTCGCGAGAAATCAAGCAGGCGAGCCGCCCGCCGCCCGAAACATTCACAGCACTTCGCGTGAATGATCCGTCTGCGGGCTGTCGCACCGTCAGGACCAGGCACAGAGCATAGTGGACGCGGTGTGCCGCGATGTAACCCGAAGCGTCAGCGAGGGCGAACTGTTCTGCAAACGTTGAAAGTTTTGTTCTCGTGAGACGATTCTAGACAATTGAAAAAAGCTGGCACTCACGAATTCCAGGTAT
>JANNDA010001377.1:0-4350 GCA_031387195.1 Planctomyces sp.
GCTGGAAGCCTATCCCACATAAAATCACAGCCTCGAAGCGTCAGCGAGGGCGGGTGCTCAAAAACGCTTCGCGACGAATCACATCGACTGAGCGCCCGCCCTCGCTCACGCTTCGGGTTAGTTTTCGCATTACGGGTACTCTCTTTCCCGAACCACCAGAAATAAAATGCTCGCCAAGCAGACGTCGATCGCTAGCACCACGAGCAGTTCCCACCAGACCGACCAGCACCAAATTCCGAGAACCTCGCGACCGGGCAGCCAGCCGATGACCGCGATCACGGGAAGCAATCGAGTACCGATCCAGCGAGCCGGTCGCAGCATCGTCAGCAATGTCCCCAAGTAAATCGGTGTCAGTGCGGCCCACTGACGCCAGGCGATCTCGGTCATGCCCCACTCGAACGGCGCGGCGACCGATCCAGGACGTGAGGCCCAAGTTGCGTACACGAGAATCGGCCACGCCGTGCAGACCATCACGATCAGCAAGCCGATCGACAGCTTGCTCAGCAAGATCGCTCGACGACTGACCGGTCGTTGCAGCATGAAGAGCCACGCTTCGCTGCGACTCTCGGCCACCGATTGCCACACCGCCAGCCACACCGCCAAGAGAATCCCCACCACCACGAACGGCTGCGTGAATCCGTCATGCACGAACGGAGCGGCGCTGGTCGGCGAGACCCAATCACCGATGATCCCCAACCCTTTGATCCCGATCAGCCGAGCCAGCACCACCACATAAACCAAGCTGGCCAGCAGCGCGAGCCCCGCCGTCAGCCGGAATTCTTTCAATGCGAGTGCCGTATGACTCGGCGGCAGTCCGACTCGTGCAGCGATGCTTGCGCCGCAGAGTTCGCCTGCATCGAGCAACTTTCCATAAGCTGAAGTCAACGACTTGACGACCCGCCGCGACCGATCCGCGACTAACTCCATGTCTTTGTAGGATGGGCACTCCTGCCCGTCGCGCTCCACTCGACGGGCAGGAGTGCCCGTCCTACAGACTTGATCCTGGCCGCTCTCTAACAGTCGCGGTACGGCAGCGAGTTGTGCCGCCCCGCTCGCCGGAATCAATCGCCACTCGCGATGTGCGCGAAACGCCAGATATCCCGGTGCGCCGAACAGCAACGTCCACAAACCCCAGAACCATTGATCGCCGCTGGATGCCGAGAATCGCCGCAGTCGTCGCACGGCGAGCACCGTCCACATGATCGCGGTCAACTGCAACGCGCAGAGCGGGGCGATCAATTCAGACAAAGACATTTCCGACGCCGTCGGCCATTCGAGACCAAGCTCGCGGAGTCGTGATGTGTCGATGTATTGATGCGGTGTCCCTTCGTGAAGAATGGCCGAGGCGAATAGATCGGCCAACGCGGGAGATTGAACTCCGACGAACGCAGCGAGCAACAGGAACGGGGGCGGCTTATGAACCCTGTCTCGTCGGTTATCGACATCGCGAATGCCGATTGGTTTCTGCTCCGCATCCAAAATCGTCAGCCGCCAGCCTGCTTCGCGAAACGAGACGAACGTGTGCCCCTCATTCGTCTTGAGCCACTGCAAGGCCCCTGCTCGTAGCAGGGCTTCCGGGATCGGAATGATCGCGACCTCGCCCGCACCAGCATTGGTCAGCGAAACCACTCGCAACGAGTCCAACAAACGGAGCACCGCCTTCAACGGTTCCTCGGCCTTTGTTGGTGAAACAAAACTCGCCGCGAACACCGGTTCGCCCTGATGAATCATGACGAGCTTGTTCTGTTTGAGGTCGATGGCAAACACACGCCGACCATCAGGTTCCACAAACAGTTGCCCGTAATTCGCCGTCTCTGGGAACTTCGCAACCACTTGCTGCGTGAACGGCAAACCAATCCAGCCAGCTCGATTGTCCCACGGGTTGAAATGGCTGACCAAGTTGTGCCACTCGTTGCCGGTACGAGTGACGAACCAATCGCTCCTCGGCGGCAGTTCGGGCGAGAAACCTTTCTGGCCAACATAGCCGTTGACCTGCCGTTTCACTCCGACCAATGAAACGAAATGCCCTCGCTCGCCATCATCTTTGAAGAACCAAGTCGCTGTGCCGCCCACGTTTGGTTGCGCTGGTGGTTGGTATCCGACAGGCACGATTCGCGAGGTCCAAATCGCTCGCTTCGGTTGCCGCCACAAACGCGAATCAATCAGCGTCACCATCTGCGAGTGCTCGTTCTTGAGCGTCATCTCCACCGGCTGGCCGTCGAGATCGTGGTACTCGGCAAAGTCGGCTCCTTTGAGATAGTCTGCCTTCCTCCAGACCGGCAGGCCGTCGTCACGAAATACGAAGTGATGGGATTCGCTCGATCGTTGTGGCGAGCCAACGATCTCCTCCAAGATGCCGGCGACCATCACAAAGCCGAACATCCACAACGTCACCGCCGCCGTCGTCAACGACACGGCCATGCAGACGTTCTTCACCAGCGAGCGTGTCATGCGAAGTCTCGCTTATCGACCACGTGCATAATCGAAGTCACCAACAACGCTGCCATGACCACGCACAGCAGCCAGTACTGAGCCATCGTCGGAGTCAGCAATGAGGGCAAGCCGGTCGGCATCGTCGCCAGCCACCAAAACCAGAGGCCCAAAATCACCGTCGCCACCAACGGCCATAGCCGCGACCACCACCAGGACGCCAGCCGAATGCCCGACAGAAAACCGCCGAGAAAAACCACGACCGCCCAGCCAATCGACTCAAACGCCGGCAGTGCGAACGTCCAATCAAACGGCATCGGCAAGTTCCCTGGAGTGGCACTCCACCACAGAAACACCAACGCCGGAATCCCGACCATCGTCACTGTGAGACAACTCCCCGCGACCAACTTCGCTCCGATGTATCTCCGCCGCGAAATCGGTCGAAACAACACGAACGCCCACATCCCGCACGACGCATCGTTCAACGACATCACCAAACCCAAGCTCCCCGCAAACCCCGCCGACACGAACCCCCACCACAACAACCAACCGGGAGTGACGAGTTGATACGACATTTCGTTCGTCGGAAACCAACCGCGAGTGGTCCCCGAAACGCCGCACAGCTCCGACAAGAACCACACAAACGCCGCCGCTCCGAGTGCAATGACCCAGGCCGTCGCACGCAGTTCTTTCCAAATGACAGCGAACATGCTCCCTCCTCGGAGTGCTGCGGCTCGACGCAGCCCTCCAATCAAGTGAGAACAAACTTTCGTCAGCCCTCGGATATTGTCGCGAAGAGAGGCATTCCAATGTTGCTTTTCGCGACGGCCATTTTTTCACGAATCGTGAGTCTTCCGTTCTTGAATGGAGGGCGGTGTCGAGCCACCGCACTCCAGGTTTAATCGCCCGCGAACACCGGCATCGCACGGCGCGAGCCGCGTGTGTATTCGATGAAAGCGTCTTCCAGATTCAGCTCCACAACTTCTATGTTCTTCGGTGACGGCTTCATCGCACCGAACAGGTCACGATGCGAATCGCCATAACCGACGATGACCAACTCCAGCCGCCGTTCTTCGACGTGCGCCGCAACCAGTCCATCGCAGCCCGCGAACGGCGGCGGAGCAGTATCAAACGACAACACGACTCGCCGAATCGACTGCTTGAATTCATCCGTCGGACAATCGACGCGCAACACGCCATCGACCATCACGCCGATTCGATCCGCCACTCGTTCGACATCGCCAAGCACATGTGAACTCAGAAAGACCGTGCGACCTTTCTTCTGAATAATCTGAATCAGTGACTCCAGAAAATCCCGCCGCACGACCGTGTCCAAGCCGAGCGTCGGATCATCGAGTATCAGCAACTCCGGCTCCGGCGCGATCCCCAATGCCAACGACACTTGAGCGACCTGCCCCTTCGACAAGTGCTTGATCTTCTGCTTCCGATTGAGCTGAAAGTGATCGACGATTTGATCGAACAGTCCCTGATTCCAAGCCGGATAAAACGGGCGAGTGAATCGCATCAGCGCGTCGATTGTCATCCACGCATACAGCGGATGCCCCTCGGCCAAGTACGCGATCCGCTGCCGCATCTCCGGCGGCATCGTCGAAACTACTTGCCCCAACAACGACACGGTCCCGTCATCCGGATGCACCATGCCGGTCAGCATCTTGATCGTCGTCGACTTCCCCGCTCCGTTGCGGCCGAGGAAGCCGTATACGCAACCTTCCGGCACCCGCAACGACAGTTGATTCACGACACACTTCGAGCCGTACCACTTGGTCAACCCGTCCGTCACGATGGCGTCTGACATGTTCCACCTTTGGAGTGCGGTGTGTCAGCACCGCTTTGGATTGTCTTTGCGTTGTCGGAGTGGGTCAGTGAAAAAGTCGGAACATTGAACGAATCCAAAGCGGT
>JANNDA010001394.1:0-12883 GCA_031387195.1 Planctomyces sp.
TAAGTTTGTAGGACGGGCACTCCTGCCCGTCGATTTCCAGACGACGGGCAGGAGTGCCCGTCCTACAAAAACACGGAGTTGTTTCTGGAAATGTTTTATGTCGTCGCGTTCGCACGTCACCAGTTGAATTGCCCAAGTGACTTCGCCGAGTGACGCCGGAATGATCGATCATGTCACTCCAGCGCAGCTCGCATGATCGGATCGGCTGAATTGGATACTTGGGGAAGAATTCTCAAGGAAGCTCCTCGACAGCATTCGGTCTGCCGATATACTCCCTCGCCGCTTAGCATCGCATCGGCTAGCGAATGTTGAAAAGAGATGCGCCCTGTCGCGGGGTGGAGCAGCCCGGTAGCTCGCGAGGCTCATAACCTCGAGGTCGTAGGTTCAAATCCTGCCCCCGCCACTTGAAAGCCATTTGCAGTTTCGATTGCAAGTGGCTTTTTTCGTTTTCAGACCGACAAGCCCGTTCGTCCCAGGATGTCGCGGAGCAGCTCCACGGGAACGCCAGCGGACCACGCGGCGGCAACCGCAGGAAGGAGATGCTGACGCGGTAAGCTCGCAGTCTCCGATCCCTTAAGCGGTAGAAAAAAGGCATTCGGCCCTGTTCCCAACACGAAGTTATCGTGCAGTCCAAATGCCACTCGACCGCCACGTGCTTGATGCTCACGCAACTGAGCCGTCTCCCCTTCAATTGAGTAGAGCACAACATTTCCACGGCAGGCCAAGACCAGGCGATCAATGTCAGCGGCATTCGCGGGAGCGACCACAGAGCCTTCCGCCGGCACTGAGTGAATCAGTGGCAGAACATCGGCGACTGTGAAGCTTGTCGGTGAGGGTGAGTCGGTCGTCTTCAACCCTGTCAGAACGGAAACATCGGTTCGATCACAACCCAACCCACTGGCCAGCGATTCGGTGGCATGGCATTCAAAGATCGCCGCCTCGACTCGCGGGTGCAGCAACAGCGAGCGAATTCGATCTCTGTCAGACGCCGGCAATGAATATGGTCGTTGGCCATCGACGAAGACTTGTGAACTCACCGTCATGCCGATTCGGCGACCCAGTTTACGCAGGATTGCGGCGATGAGCTGCGCGATGCTGGCTCCCTCCGAGGATTCCGCGATGCCGATAATCGGAATGCGTCCGTCTTCGCCGCCGGGGAACATCAACTCGACAATCGCATCGCCGACGGGCTGTGGCTGACCATACAACGGTGCGACGTGCATCGCTAAACCGGGGCCAGCGTTGACCTCAATGATCACGCCCCCTTGCCCTTCCAACGGTTGTCCGATGTCTGCGGCAACCACGTCCATGCCAGCAATGTTGAGTCCAATCGTTTGGGCAGCGAGCACCGCCCGTTCGGCAACGGCCGGGTGGACATCACAGGTTTCGTCGGTGGTCAAGTCGCCGTTGAGTCGCAGCAGAACTTCTTGTCCCTCTGCGGGAATCGAATCGACGGTGAGTCCCTGCCTCTTCAACTCCAAGATCGCGGCATCAGCGAGTCCGATCAGGTCGAGCGGGTCGGTGTAGTTCTCACCCCGACGCGGATCGCGATTTTCTTCCTCGACCAGTTCGGTGATCGTGCTGCGTCCATTACCGATGACGACGTCCATTTGCCCTCGCGCCGCGGCCACCATGTGCTCACCGACGACCAACAAACGATGAGCTAGTCCGCGAGCGAACTGCTCGACGATCACGCCACTCGTGCCTTCTTTGTTTTCGCGCAGAGCCAGATCAAACCCCTCGCCAATTTGGTCTCGCGTCGTCAACTCGAACGAAATCCCGCGACCATGATTCGCGTCGCGCGGTTTGATGACGACAGGGAAGCCGATCTCTTGCGCCGCAACCCAAGCTTCTTCGGCGGTCGTAGCCACGCGGCCTTGAGGCACCGGCACGCCGACCGACCGCAGCAACTTCTTCGTCAGCTCCTTATCTTGAGCGATGTCTTCGCCGATCGAGCTCGTTTGATCGGTCTCCGCCGTCCAAATGCGATGCTGCCGCGCGCCCTCACCCAGTTGAACTAAGCTGCCTGATGTCAGTCTGTGGAACGGGACGCCACGCGACCGCGCGGCGGTCAGGATGGCACGGGTGCTCGGACCAAGTCGCACATCGTCCGCGAGATCGACCAGCTTGCGAACTTCAACGGCTGCATCAAACGGCGAGTCATTGAGCGCGGCGATCAAGCACTGCCGAGCCGTCGTTAAACAGGCTCGGCCCAGATCTTCTTCCTCAAACTCAAATGCCAGATAAAAGATTCCTGCGGGCGAGATGTCCGAAATGTGACTGAATCGCGGCGGTGTTCCGGCGGCGGCCTCCAGCGTGCAGACCACTTTTTCCAGCAGGCCCGCGAGTGACAGGCCGCGCTCGGCTTGTTTGCGGAAGGGTTCGATCGACGCACCTTCGTGCCCGTCGATCAAAATTTGCGGCAGGTCATCGAGACTCGGCAGCCAACAGAACAATCGTTCGATGGCGGCTGGTTCGGAACTCGACCGCCACTGCGACTGAGATCCCAAATCAACAAGCACTTCCAACGTAGGCACACCTGCCCAACGGTTCGACCCGTGATACGCGACGATCTGACGCAACTCCATGTCTGCTCCGCTCCTAAATTGGTTCGCGAGTATCGAAGACTGGCCACAAACCGTAAAGAGACTTCGCGGTGCCACGTCGCGACGAAAGTTGCCATGCAAGCGACTCGCTCTCTAAACTCGACCCGGTTGCGAATCCTGTCGTCATTGGGCTCGTAGCGAATCACCCATCTTTGAAGAGGCTCCTCATGTCCCGTCGAATTATTTTCAGCCTGTGTGCGATCTGTGCTGGCTCACTCTGTTTGCTCCCTGCTTGGGGCGAAGCTCCGCAGAAAATCGCTGAGATTGCCACCGTTGATGATCTCGTGGGTGAGATCAACTCCAAGGTCGAGTTGCTGGGCCAGCAGATTGCGAGCGCCGAAGCCTTCGCGAAATCGCAGGAGAAGAAAGAGGTCAATCAAGCCGCTGGTGTGATCGCCTGCATGGCTCAAGCGATCGTCGAACACCCCGAGGCGGCGAAGGCCAAATTCAAGGCCGCAGACTTACGCGATGCGGCGGTTGCTTTGCGACCGGTGAAATCGTTTGAAGATGCCTCGAAACTGTTCGCGGTGGTTAAAGAGGCTCACGCCGGTAAGTCCGCCGGGACAGCGAAACCCGAAGCGGAATGGAACAAGCTGACCGGACAAGGTCGCATGATGGAAGAGATCAACAGCCGCTCGGCCACGATCCGACGCAGCCTGCGACGTTTACAAAAGCCAGAAGAAACCGCTCGCGATTGCACCACTCTCGCCGTACTCGCACTGGCAATGGAAATCGACACGCACGAAGTTCACGACAAGAATCAGTTGCCGTTGTGGAAAGATCTCTCGGTCAAGTACCGGACGGAGATGGTCGCGATGGCCAAAGCCGTTCGTGCCAAGGATACGGCGAAAGCCACTGAGCATTTCACAGCGGCCAACGAGGCTTGCAACAAATGCCATGAGCAAATTCGTGACAAGAAGTAGCGCGGCGAAGCCGCAAAAGTAACCCGAAGCGTGAGCGAGGGCAGTGCCAGCCACCCAGTGAATTCGCACAAAGACATCGGGGACTGACTCCGCCCCGCTCGCCAGGGGCATTTGATTAAGGGGCTTGTCATGTTCGGTTCAGCAGTTTGGTCACGACTGGTTGTCGTGGGCGTTCTAGCGGTGATAGCCACTCCCGCGTTGGCCCAAAAGGGTGGCGGTAAAGGTGGTGGTAAAGGAGCCGGTGGAGTCAAAGTAGGTGCCAATGGACTCAGCACACAGCAAATTCAGCAGCAGATCCAGAACATCGTTAAGCAGATTCAGCAGGGCGAAAAGCCGCTGAAGGAAGCGAACGACAGGATGGGCGAGGAACGGCGTACGTTTCAAAAAGCAGAACTCGATCACAAAACGAACGTGAGAGATCTCAATCAAGCGAAGAAGCAGGCTGAAGAAGAAGGCAAGCACTCGCCGGAATTGAAAGCGGCTCAAAAGAAGATGAGTGAGTTGCAAGATCAAGTGGCTGCCGCTCGGAAGAAAGTGATCGAGTCGCTCATTCAGGACAAAGAGGAATATCGCTCAGCAGTGAAGGCTCACCAAGCTGCCGTTGATGAGCAAAAATCCCAAAGTGGCCCCGATGTCCCCGTGGAAACGCGCCGGAATCATGCCAAGAAAGTTTCGGATTTGGACCTCCGCCGTAAGACGATCGAAGACGTGGCGCTGGCCAACACATCGGAAGGCAAAGAACTGTCTGCAAAACTCAAAGAGGCGACAGCGGAAGTCGCGGCTGCCTCCAAGAAGAAGCACGATCAAATTGAAAACGATCCCAAGATCGCCTCCGCAAAAATTGGCTTCCAGAGAACTCGCGACGAACTCAAAAGGGCCAAAACCAGCTTGGAACAGGCCGAAGGCGAATACGGCCGGGTTCAATCGCAATTGCGGTCATTGGACAATCAGCGTGCGAACTTGCAGTCGCAGCAGCAACTGCTGGAGAAGATGCAGAACACCAAAGGGAACAAGAACGCCAAACGTTGATGGGAACGGTTTCGGTGAGTTCATCTTCGTTTCAGGTGCTTCCCCTAATATCTCGTCGCGACCGGTGAACGCCGGAGTTCCGGTCCTTTCAACGCTCATTTCTCAGGAGACTTTTCGATGACCCGAATCAGACTTGTCCTTTCATTGGTCGCGCTGGCGACCGTCGTGGCCTGTGCTCCCAACGCGATGGCTCAGCGACCAGGTGGTGGCGGCCCCGGTCGAGGCGGTTTCGGCGGCGGCTTTGGCGGTTTTTCACCAATGATGTTGGTCGTCATGGAGCCGGTTCAGAAGGAACTGGGACTCAAGGAAGACCAAGTCGCCAAGCTCAAGACGTTGGGTGAAGAAGCACGGAAAGAAATGCAGGGTGGTGGCGGTGGTGGTGGTCAGAACCTTTCAGACGAAGAACGCCGCAAGCTCGGCGAAGAGCGTGCGGCGGCGGCCCGCAAGCTCAATGAAAAGTACAAGCCGAAGGTCGCCGAAATTCTCGATGCGAAGCAAGGCGAACGGTTGAAGCAGATCCAGTTGCAGGTGATGGGCTCGCGCATTTACCAAGATGCGGACGTCATCAAAGCCTTGGACATCTCGAAGGAGCAACAAGAGAAACTGACCGCGACGAACACCGAGTACGAAGCCAAGCGCAATGAACTCTTCCGCGCGGCCTTCGCTGGCGGAGGTGGTGGTGCCGGTGGTGGTGATGCACGAGAAAAAGGTCGCGAACTCAGCGAGGCCAATGACAAGAAGTTGGCAGAGATTTTGTCGAAGGATCAAGCAGCCAAGCTCGAAACACTGAAGGGGGCGAAGTTTGACGTCGCTCTGTTGCGTGGTGGATTCGGTGGTCCTGGCGGCGCTGGCGCTGGTGGTGGACGTCCTGGTGCCGAAGGCCGGCCTCGCCGAACGAATCCGGGCGACAAGAAAGCGGATGAAAAGAAGTCCGACGATAAGTAGCCGCCCTCGCTGACGCTTCGGGTTACTTAACGCTCGTCGTGATTCTGTTTAACAAGGTCGGTGTTGCTTCCCTCTCGGACGCACGAGCGACCTGACGAATCGGGTCACGACGAGCGTTCTTTTTTGCTCACATGGAGGTTGCTGATGTTCTCTCGAACTCGCTTGATGTTGGTGTTGATTCCGTGGGCCGTCACGGCCTTCCTCTGCGGAGCAGGATCGGGCGTTGCGGCCGAGGCGACCGGCTGGTCTCGGTTTCGTGGACCGAATGGATCGGCCGTCAGTGATGCTCATGGCTTGCCTGTGAAATGGGACAGCCAGAACGGTGTTGCGTGGAAGACGCCGCTTCCCGGTCCTGGCAGTTCGAGCCCGATCGTGGTTGGCGACAAAGTCTTCCTCACGTGTTACTCCGGTTACGGCACCAACCGAGAAAAGCCGGGTGAAAAGAACGATCTTGAACGCCATCTTCTCTGTGTCTCGCTGAATGACGGCGCAGTGATCTGGGACAAATCTGTCGCAGCCAGTCAGCCGGAAGACAGTTACTCAGGTTTCATTCGCGATCACGGTTATGCCACGAGCACTCCCGCATCTGACGGTGAACGTGTCTTCGTTTTCTACGGCAAGACGGGCGTACTGGCTTATGACTTGGCGGGGAAAGAACTCTGGCGGACAAGCGTCGGCAACGGCTCCGCACAGAACAATTGGGGATCGGGATCGAGCCCGATTCTGTATCGAGATTTGGTGATCGTGAACGCGGCTGCCGAAAGCAAATCCTTGATTGCTCTCGACCAGAAAACTGGCAAACAAGTTTGGAAGACCGAAGCGTCGAGCCTGCATGGTTCGTGGTCCACGCCAGTGTTGGTGGATGCGCCTCAGGGGAAGACTGAATTAGCACTCAGTGCGCCGCATGAAGTCTGGGGCTTTGATCCCGACAACGGTGAGTTCCTCTGGTTTGCAGATGGCATTGACGATCGAACGATCTGCGGCAGCTTGATCGCTCGCGACGGCATCGTTTACGCGGTGGGTGGTCGTTCGGGGAGCGCGGTCGCGGTGCGATCTGGCGGACGCGATGACGTCACCAAGTCACACACGATTTGGAAGAAGTCGCTCAGCTCTTATGTCCCGTCACCGGTTCTTGCCGGTGATCGCATTCTGTGCGTGAATGAGCGTGGTATCCTCGGCTGTCTCAGCGCGAAAGATGGCGAATCGTTGTTTCAGCAACGACTCTCTGGCGCGGGTGGAGTCTACGCTTCACCGGTTGTCGCAGACGGAAAGGCGTACCTCGTCACACGACAGAACGGCACGTTCGTGATCTCTCTGACTGGGCAGGGAGAGGTTCTCTCGACGAACACGCTCGACGATGAATCGGACTTCAATGCCAGCCCGGCGATCATCGATGGAAAGCTGCTGCTTCGCTCCAACCGGTTTCTGTACTGCGTGAGCGATGTCAAAAAGCCGTAAGCCTGTCAAAGAATTTGTAGGATGGGCAACTCTTGCCCGTCTTTTTCCGTGAAAACCCGACGGGCAAGAGTACCCGTCCTACTTTTCCACAATCTTCCAAGACCGAAAGGAAAGATCATGACGATTGATCGCCACCTCGTAACTCGGCGTGCCTTCATCGGCGGAATGACCGTCGGTCTCGCCGCCTTCAATGTTCCGGGTGCGTTTGCCGAAGAACTCACACGAACCCCAAAGCAAACCGAAGGGCCGTTTTATCCGGACAAACTGCCGCTCGACACGGACAATGATTTGCTGATCATCAACGACACGATCGATGCGGCCGTCGGTGAGGTCACGTATCTCAGCGGACGCATTCTTGATGCGAGCGGCTCACCCATTCGCAACGCGGTCGTTGAGATTTGGCAGGTCGATCATCACGGCGCTTACCTGCATACCGGCAGCGGCAATCGAGACAAACGCGACACTCACTTTCAAGGTTTCGGGCGATTCCTCACCGGACGCGCAGGTGAGTACGCCTTCCGAACCATTAAACCGGTTCCGTACCCGGGACGTACTCCGCACATTCACGTTGC
The DNA here is from genome assembly GCA_031387195.1 of Planctomyces sp. Lineage (GTDB taxonomy): Bacteria > Planctomycetota > Planctomycetia > Planctomycetales > Planctomycetaceae > SXKJ01. Next base: position 7,534 of record JANNDA010001394.1, read on the forward strand.
GGTCAAAGTACCCAAGCAAGAAAAGTTCACGACGCAGTGCTACGTGAAGGGACATCCCGGCAACGCGAAGGACGGGGTCTTGCGAAGCATCCGCGATGACAAAGCCCGCGAGTCATTGCTCATCGACTTCGCACCGATCAAAGCATCGAAGATCGGAGAACTGGCGGCTCAATTCGACATCGTGCTGGGGTTCACGCCGATGGATGAATCCGCGAAGTAATCAGGCAACAAAAAAAGCCGCCACGGTCAAACCGTGGCGGCTATCGGGAGCATCAACAGAGCTTCCAGGGGTGATTACAGTGGGTTGCCATCGTTCGCGGCACCGGTGCTGACGTCGTTCTTGCCGCAGACGTCGGTGATCGTCAGACCCCGGCAGTCGCAGTCATCCGCATTGTCGTTCCAGCCAAAGCCACCAACAGAAGCGTGAGGCTTGCCGTTGAGCTTCGCCTTGGAGAGACCGGCCACGTTGTAGGTCTGATTGACAGAACCGAAAGCGTCCGACAGATCGACCAACTCCTGGGAGATCGAGTCACGGACGGCGGTCAAACCGACAACCATGCCCAACACCGCGATGGTCAGGACGAGCACGAGCTCAGCCGAAACAACAAAACCAGCTTCGTCATTGAAAAGTTTGCGCATTGGAATCGTTCCTTTTTTGAGATTTTTTGAGAGACATAAATTGAGTTGAAACAAGAAAACCATTCCCAGCGTCGCAGGGACAATGACGCTTCCTGACTCGTGAAGGTTTTTCGATGGCGAGTCTGATCCTGATCGCCAGCGATGATCTTCACAGTGGCTTGAGTCGGGAGCACTCAAGCAACTCGAACTGTGATTCGCCGGTGGCCACCAGCAAATCATCACCTGATTGAGAAACACGAGACTCGCTCTGAAGAACGAGTCTGGTCTTCCCAAGAACACCGCCCGTCAGCGGTGAGTAACGCCTGATTCAACGGCAGGCCGAACTTGCGTTGCGAGTGTTCGGCCCCTGTGTCCGCAGCCTGTTGATTTCAACTTGAGTGTCGGACGGTTGCTGTCTTAGGCAGATGGTGTGCCAGCACTCTTTCGCGGGTTCGTGCGGGCCATGTTGCCAAGTCGCATCACGATCGTGCATTCCTCGCAAACGCGGCAATTTCAGCCGTGATTGAGGCTGATTTGTCGAAAGCTATTAAGCATTCCGAACGCTAGGCGGGCATCAACTGGTCCGGCCGCGCGCTAATCTGATCAAACAGCGCAATTCTCAGTCTGTTCAAGTTACTGACCAAACTCGTGGCCATTGTCGGTCAGCCAAGTCATCAACAGAAACTTCCGCTCGCCATAACATCCGGCATCACGTAGGTCTGCATCGTATTGGCCCAATCGAACGGCCTTTACAAACCGTTGAACCGACATAGTGAAATGAGACAAGCGGCGCACCGATGGCTTAACAAGCAAGACTTCAAAAAGAGGCCCGCCGTGACCATGTTCTAAGATCTATGCGCGTTGTCATGCTGCTGAGCGCGTTCGTGATGTTGAACAATCGCAGCACGAGGGTCATGGGGATTATTCCGCTTTTGGCGGCATGAGTCGGATGAGTTTCAGCGTCTTGCGATCAAACCAAACTTGCCCTTTGGTCGCTTTCAGTTCGGCGACCAGTTCGACTTCGCGGACATCTTCCAAGACCTCGAACTCGAACTTCAGCGTTGTCCAATCATTCGTGCCGTCGAGTTTGTCCGTTCGAGTCATGCCAGAGATGCGGATGCCGGCGGCGAGACCACGATCATCTTCCAGGGGCTCGACAGCATCAGTCTTCACATCAACCGCAAATTGGTAACGCCCCTTGGCCAGCAGCACCTTTCGTCGCCAGGAGGCAATGCAACGTCCGCTCGGACCACTTTTGATGGCATACGCTTTGCGCGGCGGCTCACCCGGAACATCGGCCTCCTCGTGCATCGCGTCTTCGCACTCCGAGGCTCCGTACCAATCGGGAAGATGAGCGATGTTGTGCTCATCGAACTCTTGCGGTGCCGGATCAGAACGCTCGACTTGCTCTATCAGGTTCTCAGCACGAGCAACCAGTCGCTCCTTGAGTTCCCTGATCCGATCGTCGAATGCCTGCGCTTGCTCCGCGCTCATTGCTTCAATCACCGGCCGCAACCGCTGCTGAACCTCATCGACGCGGGTGACGAGCATGTCCGCAGGTACGAATTGCGGCAGCAGTTCGCGGAGCCGTTCACGATATCTCACACGCCATTCGGGATTCTGCATCACCACCGCAGCAACAATCGTCCCCGGATGTTCGAGTACTGGCGCGTTCGTGTCGCCGAACATCTGGTCCATGCCGTGAGGCAGAAAGTACGCCTTGTGATTCGTCGGATCGAAATAGATGCGATAGTTGTTTTTGTTGAATGAATAACCGTCCCAATGACAGGTCATCATCTCCAGCGCGACGAAACTGAGGAATTTGTCGATATCCAACCGTTCTTCGATGAGTGGCCAACGCTTCTCCGGATCAGGTTCATCGCAGGCTTCCTTGAGGGCGTGCAAGTCCGAACGGTCATCGTCCCCGTCGCCGGAGTCCTTCTCCAAATCCACGTCGATGTCCTGCAAGAACCCGCCGTCATACAGGTTGCCGTTCGGATCGGCGAAGTGATGCTTGAGAAACTTCTTGTCGAAGCCTTCCTTCAGGACATACAGCCCGACATCGCGCTCGTTGATCCAAACACGCGCGTGAGTGACTCGTGGTGTCGCGACACCGGCGGCTCGGCAAAGATCAGAGCAAAGCAGCTCATTGAGATAACTTTCATCCTGTACCGAGTTGTTGAGATGAAACTTGTCGAGCCCGTGAAATGACTGTTGCTTGTCTTTCTTCTTCGTGAACTTGTCCATGTTCAACGTCAGCGCCGGCCGATCGTCGAGTTCTCGAAAGCTCCCGGCCGCACCCTTCAATTTGATGCCGACACTTTTGTAGATGACGTCGTCGTTCTCGCGGATCGTACAGCGAACGTACGACTTGTGGTTCTCACGGAGTTGCTTCAACTCCCCTTCTGGAATCTCGATCTTGAGTTCTGGGATCACCCCTTCGTTGAAGAACGTTTCGCTGGCATCAGGCGGACGTTTTGTTTCGGGGGCTGGTTTGGACGCGGCTTGATCAGGGGCCGCTTGATCCACCACCGCTGTTGCTCGAACGGGGTTCGATCCCGGAGCGCAGCCGATCGTCCCGCTCACGAGGACGGCGAGAAGAGTGAGCAACGTGTGAAGAGATTTCATGTTCGGCGTACCGTGAGATTTGATGAGTGGAATTTAGGCGAGCAGGGCGGCGTCAGCCGATGGCACTTACTTTAGGCTGCGAACTTGATGATTGTCGTCTTTAGCTACGCGAAAGAACCCTATTTCGCGGAGCGAAAGGCGACAAAGTCAGTGCCGGGGGCTGACGCCGCCCGATCGCCAAGACCGTTTCGAGTGGCGGTTGAATGTCGCTTGATGCTCAAGGAGTTTTCAGTTCGACGTTCTGCACACCCTCAAGTCGCATGAGTTCTTTGAGCAGCGTCAGCGGCGCGTCGGGCTGCGTGAGTTTCACGGCGTAGTGCAGATCCAGTGCGATCCCTTGTCGAGCGGTCGTCGCGGCAGTGAGACGGTACGAGGTCAAATACTTGCGAAATACTTCTGTCAGCAGCGGATCAGGATCGAAGCCGCTCCCAATGCGGACTTCGAGCATCGCCTCTGGCGACGGCGATTGTAAGCCGCGTCCGACTGCGTTCATCGTCAACGCGACAACGGCGACAATCGGCACACCGACAATGCAGACATCGAGATAACCCGCTCCGACCGCCATGCCGACGACCACCGCGAAGATCACAAACGAAGTGTCTCGCGTGTCATCCACAACTGTGCGGAAACGAACAATCGACAACGCCCCGACAAGACCGAACGCACGAGCGACATTGTCACCGATCACCAAAGTCGTCATCGCCACCAGAATTGACAATAAGACCAACGTCATCAGGAATGGAAAGACCTCCCCTGCCATGCGTCGCTGCGATTTGAGATAGATGGCAGCCACCAGCAAACCCAGCAGGGCAGCTCCCGCCAAGCGTAATCCGATGACACCCATCGAGATTTCAACTCCCGATGTTGCCGCCTGATTGATCCATTCAAACATGTCGAGCCACTCCTTCGAGGCTGCAATCGTTCGGATTCAAGATCGCCTGCATCAGCCGGCGATATTTTGAGACACTCGCCGGTTGAAGCTGCATCTCTTCGATGACCTGCTGAAACAATACGGGGACCGATTCTCGAAATTTGAATTCGCAGATGACTTCGCCAGCGAGGATCTGAGTCCCAACAGTCACCGGCGAAACCGACCAATCGGCCGCTCGCACGCCACGAATCCGCCGATCAAACGTGAGTCGCATCGGCCCGGTGATTCCCAGTTTCATAAATGCGGCACGCTCATAGGTGACGCAGCAACTCGGTCGCAGTTCATGCAGAGCCACTTTTCGATGAAACCACTCATCGGGCTGACCGGGACGTTGCTGCCTCGTTTCCAGCAGCAACAGTTCCTCTTCAGGAACACAGTTGCGACGCTTTCGCACTCGATCGCCGCGTCGTCGTTTCCGTTCGAGATAGACGCTCGCTTCCTGACCGTAACGCCGCAGCCGATATTTTCTCCCGCGAAATTTTTGTGGCTGATGGAACAAGTCCATCGCCGCCGTGTCGAGATACAGCGTCGTGGTCTGATACGAGTTGTTCTGCTCGGAGTTGGCGTAAGCATCAACATTCAAATGCGCGGCGGCCCAGGATTGAAGTTGCCAGGCCGCTCCTTCTGGCAGCAAAAATTTCATCTCGTACGCGTGTCCCAACGCTTTGGACGAAGTCTGCAAAGAGGGAGACAGCAGCGCCTCGCCGAGGGCTGATTGCATGACGATCGAGTCGATCGCTGATGCTTCTTCGGAAACGTTCTGCTGCATTCTTTGTTGATCCCTGCGGGAGACTCTCGCGCGCGACACAGTCGATGACCGAAACCAGCCGAACTCTGGCGGATGAATCCGAGCAATTCAACGACCGAGCAAACCACCATGATGGCGGCTTCAGGCTTAATCCTACGTGAAATGATGCCGCCGGTTTATCGAGTTAAGCCCGAGGTCGTTGTTTTTCTGCAAGGATATTTCAGACAGTTCTCACCAAAAGTAACCCGAAGCGTTAGCGAGTGCGGGCGCTCCACAAAACGCTGAATTCAGAGTCTCCTGGAGCGCCTGAGGTGCTCGGCATTTCACGGACAGTGTGAGTCACTATTTTTGGCGGTCGAAAGGAGACCGTCAGATGTCCCTGAAGAAGGTGTTGAAGTCACGTCGTTCACGTCGTCGGTTCACGG
>JANNDA010000036.1:0-5293 GCA_031387195.1 Planctomyces sp.
TCTGGCGGTCGCGGGAGCAAGCGAAGCAGGGTTTCGGCAGGTGTCGGTAGTTCGAGTTGGCGGAGAATTTCCGATTGACGAGACGTGAGTCGCGTGGGGCTGATCGTGCGGCCCTGGCCGTGACGGTCGATCAAGAGCGTAGGATGGGGTGCGGAAAATGGGGTTAAACAATCGTTCAAAACATCTCATTCAGTGCCGCGAAATGTATAAAACTCTCCGCGATGACGACGAGAGGTATAACCGTAGAATAAGCCGTCGTCAGGAGGAGCTACCCGTCCGCTGGCTCAGTTCGTGAACCAGCGACACCAGAGCTTTGACGTTCTCGGCCGGCGTCTCCGGCAACACACCGTGCCCCAGATTAAAGATGTGGCCGGGGCGTCCCTCTGCCGCGCGCAGCACATCGCCCGCTTTTCGACGAACCGTTTTGAGATCCGACAAGAGCACAATCGGATCGAGGTTTCCCTGCACGGCGACGTCGTGCCCGACCGTCTTCCACGCGTCACGCAAATCGACACGCCAGTCGATGCCGATCACATCGCCCCCCGCTTCACGGAGCAACGGCAACAACGCGGGATTGCCGGTCGCGAAGTTGATCACCGGAGCCGCATGTTTCACGCCATCGATCACTGCCTTCGTGTGCGGAAGGACGTATTCGCGATAGTCGTTCGTCGAAAGACAGCCGGCCCAACTGTCAAAGAGTTGCACCGCCTGACAGCCTGCTTCAATCTGGGCCAGCAGATACTTGATGAGGCTGCCGGTCAGACAATTCATCAGAGTTTCCCAAGCACCGGCGTCCGAATACATCAGCTTCTTAATGCGAGCGTAATTCTTCGATCCGCCCCCTTCGACCGCATATGAGGCCAAAGTAAACGGAGCTCCTGCGAAGCCCAGCAACGGAATGTCCGCCGGCAAGTCGCGGCGGATCAGCCGCACGGCGTCAAACACGTAACTCAGCGAGTTCACATCGTCCAATCGGCGAAGGCGATCAATATCCGCCGCTCCGACAAGCGGGTTGTGGATCACCGGCCCTTCCCCTTCGAGATACTCGAGCTGCATTCCCATTGGTTCGAGAATCGGCAACAAATCGGCAAAGAGGATCGCCGCATCGACACCAAGCACTCGTTGCGCGATCAGTGTCACTTCGGCCGCGAGATGTGGAGTTTTGCAAAGTTCCATGAAGGTCACTTTGCGGCGGACGGCCATGTATTCGGGCAGAAATCGTCCCGCCTGACGCATAATCCAAATGGGAGTCGCGTCGGTTGGTTCGCGTCGGACGGCTTTCAGAAAACGGCTGTTGGAAACTGATTCAGTCAAGGTGGGGCTCCTGAGTGGTGGCGGATTGTAATCTCTCACGATCGAAGTTGCGTTTGCTGATTGGCGTTTGATTCGGAACTCAAAACTTGTCTCAGCCAGCCGCGAAGTTTGACACTATAGTTCAGACACTTTCGTTCGATGCTGCGGGTCGCTGGCCTATCAAATTCTTGATCTTCTTCGGGAGAATCTCTCACTTGGAAGGCACGCTGGAAAGGGCTTGCTGCGACTGGTCTAATATCGCCCCGATTCGGTGTTTGATCTCAGAACCGTCAGAATCGTTTCATGACTCACTCGGGGTTGTCCCCGCGTGAGTCCCGCGTCCACTCGTGAGCCGCCCGTTTTTTCGATGAGGTTGGTTGCGTAATGGCCCTCAAGCTGACTGTCGAATCATTTTTGCAGGTCGTTGGGCAAAGCGGCCTGATCGACAAAGATCAGCTTCAAAAGCGGTTGAAGGCGTTCGGCCAGCGCGGCATCGATCTGACAAAATCTCAAGCCATCGCCGATGCTCTCGTCAGCGACGAACTCGTCACGAAGTGGCAGGTCGATAAGTTGCTGGCCGGTAAGCACAAGGGGTTCTTTCTCGGCAAGTACAAGCTACTGGACCTGCTTGGCAAAGGGGGCATGAGCTCCGTTTATCTGGCCGAGCATATCTTGATGCGACGCCGTTGCGCGATCAAAGTCTTGCCATCTAAGAGAATTAACGATTCGTCATATCTCGCACGGTTTCATCGCGAAGCACAGGCCGTGGCGTCGGTTGATCATCCGAATATCGTTCGTGCCTACGATGTCGATCACGCTCAAGACCGCGACTCGCAGATCCATTTTCTCGTGATGGAATATGTCACCGGCCGCAGCATGCAAGAAATTGTCATGCAGGATGGTCCGGTGGATTTCCTCGATGCCGTGGAATACATCCGGCAGGCCGCCGAAGGTCTCGAACACGCGCATCGCGCGGGACTGGTCCATCGCGACATCAAGCCGGGGAACCTGCTTGTTGATTCGACGGCAACGGTCAAAATCCTCGACATGGGTTTGGCTCGCTTCTTCAACGATACCGATGAGAATCCACTCACCATCGCGCATGACGAAAAAGTTCTCGGAACTGCGGACTATCTCGCGCCTGAACAGGCCCTCGACAGCCACACGGTGGACCAGCGCGCGGACATATATAGCTTAGGCTGCTCGCTGTATTTCCTACTCACGGGACACCCCCCCTTCACCGACGGAACCCTGGCGCAGCGATTGATGTGGCATCAAATCAAAGAGTTTCCGCCGCTCACCGACTCGCGGCTCGATTGCCCGCCGTCGTTGATGGCCATGCTGAATCGGATGGTCGCGAAAAAACCTGATGACCGATTTCAGTCGGCAGGAGAAAACGCAGAAGCGTGTGCTCAATGGTTGACCGAGAATGCTAGTCCCGACTGGCAACTCCGGCACGTCCCGGTGAATCGAAACTCCGGTTCTAAAACCAAGCTCACGGCACCCACACCAGACTTGCTCAGTGACTCGCAGACCATGTCGGGAATGGGCTCCTATACCCTCAATGGTAAAACTTCTTCGATCATCTCCGATGATTTGAGTGGCTCGTTAGCAACCAAAATCTCCAAGACCGCTCCGGCGGAAATTCCTGGCACGACATTGCCAGTCGCCCCCACACTCGCCCCCGTGATACCGACGGCACAACCAGTCGCTCCGCCGGTGATTGCCGCTCCACCGGTCGCGCAGCCTGTTATCCCGGTTGCTGTACCAGTGGTCCCGATCGCTCAGCCGGTGATTCCAAGTCTCCCCGTAGCGACTCCGGTCGCCGTGATCGCGCAGCCTGTTACTCCCACTGCAAAACTCGCCCCCACCGTGGCACCTCCGTTTGTTCCAGCACCCTCGGCTTCCATTGAAGAGGAAACGCAACAGTTTTCCTTCGGTCAGGAAGTTTCCTTCGGTCAGGAAGCCGTTGACGTCGCTGAATCAGAAGCTCCCACCGACGGCGATCTCTTTTCGCTCTTCGGTGGCGGTAGCGAAGTGAACAGCTCCGAAGAAACAGTCACGCAGCCAGAAACAGCATCGCTCGCTGACAGTTCCGAACAAACTTCCACTGCGTTACCACTACAAGTAACCCAACCGGTTGCCGATGTGGAACCAACAACAGAGGAATTCGATCACTCATTCGTATCGCCGGTTTCCAGTGCGGACTCAACGCCTGCGAAGCGCCCGCGTTCGCCAACCACCCTGCCTCAGTGGAAACAGCCAAAAAATCTCGGCGCGGCGGCAGCGGTCATCATCGCACTTGGTGCCGTGGGATTCTGGCTCATGGGCCCTGACGCGAAAAATGGCGTGACCACGAAGTCGTCGAAGAAGAGTGGTTCAACAGTCACGAAATCGACAGGAACTTCCACCAAAAAGACCGATGCTCACGAAGTCACCGTTCGCGTGGGCCACAGCAGCGAGTTTTCAAACATTGGTCGCGCCGTGCAGTCGATTTTGGAAAACCGCTCAGAGCATGAAGCCAGCGCGGGAGGAAAGCCACTCCGGTTCATCATCAGTGTCACACCCGGGCAACCGTTTGAAGAAGCCTTGGTGCTCGACGAGTCCTTCCCCGGCGAATTGCACCTCAAGTCGGAGAACAGCAACCGAGTGAAGTTGGTTCCGTCCGGCAACGATCCGGTCATCAGTATCAAGAACCTGAGCAACGTGACGATCGAAAACTTCTCGATTGACCTCTCGGGCTTTCCACCCAAGGACACCGGAATTGCCATTTCGGGATCAGCTTCCCATTGCCAGTTCAAGCAGACAATCATTTCTGGCGCGGGTAAAGCGAGCGTTGTGCTTGCCGGTGCCAAAGGAGGTAGCGGGGCCGATGCGATTCTGTTCGATGGTGTCACGATTCAGAATTCTTCACCAACGGCATTCGGCATTCACATTGCTAAGGGCGATGCCAGTCAGAACGTAACCTTACAACGCTGTCGTTTCATCGGTTCGCTCTCTGCGGCGATGTCTGCCGAAGGAGCGATCGATGCACTGACGCTCCGAAATTGTGCCATCTCAGGCGGTCAGTCCAGTTCGACAAATGGGTTGAGCTTCGGTGCCGGTGTCGTCGTGAAGAATCTGCTCATCGAGCGTTGCTCATTCACGAACTTGGGCGGATCTGCAATCCTGTTTGAAGACATGCCGGCCGGTGGCTCGGACAATCTTTCGTGGCGCAACAATTTGTTTGCGGGTGTGAAAGGTGCCGAACTGTTGATCAAGAAAAACTACGACGCGAAAAAATTCGAGGCACTGATCAGCCAAGAAAAACCAATCGCCAACAACTGGTGCGATCGTCCCGCCGCGAAACCGATTCCCGGCGAGCATGATCTGCTCGGCGAAGGTGGTCTGCGCATCGCGTCCATTGAGTTCGCGTCTACGGATCCCAAGGCCGACATCTATCTCATGCCGAAGCCGAATGCGCCGTACAAATCTGCCGGTATCGCAAAGCCGAGCAAGTAACCCAACGCGCCTGCAAGTAACCCGAAGCGTCAGCGAGGGCGAACCGTGACGACGCCCCATATGCTTCGGGTTAGATGCTGACCATGAAACTTCCTCCCTAACCGGCATAATCGTCAGGGCTTTACGGCAATCGTTCCTCAAGGCACTGAACATCGCCTAAAAGGTGGCCATTAGGGGCCGTATTTCGGAGATGCCGCCGCAAGCGGCGTAACTCGATGCCCGGCGTGCCAGTTGCGACCGCCGCCCCAAGATTATTCGCGTTCGCCTTTTTGAGCCGCCCCACTGACGCACCGGGTTCATTCGCTGCAACTCCCGGCCAGGCCGTCTCTTAATCTGTACAGTTGGCAGGGCCTCATTCGGATCGCAGGATGGTCGCCGTACCTGCGCTCCCCGCAAGTGACTTCCTCCCCGCCGCCCGATCGCCCAACCGCGAATGGCTCGCCATGAACGCCCGCCGAACCAATTCCTCGAATCGCAATGTTCCGCGCCAAACGGTTCC
>JANNDA010000064.1:0-8291 GCA_031387195.1 Planctomyces sp.
CAAAAATGGCGGAACAAAGCGTTGTTCACAAATCCGGCATCAACCCGCCATTTTTGAATTTTGCGGTGCCTGACCCCGGCTCGCGCGCAAAGCGCGTCGTGCGCCCGAATGCGAGTCGCGGGAGCGACTCGCCTACGTACCTGCCGGTCGTCCCTCTATAGTTCCACGACTTTGTATTCCCCACTTCGTCGCCTTCGTTTGAAACCTTTTCGTCCCTTCAGTCCCTTTAACTGCCGTCGGTAACTCAAGCATGAATCCAGTAGTCTACGATTTTGATGTCGTTGTGATCGGAGCCGGGCACGCCGGCTGCGAAGCGGCGTTGGCGGCGGCTCGCATCGGTGCGAAGACGGCATTGTTGACCATGAGTTGCGATATGGTCGCGGCCATGAGCTGCAATCCGGCGATCGGCGGCGTGGCCAAAGGGCAGATCGTTCGCGAGATCGACGCGCTCGGCGGCGAGATGGGGCGAGTGATTGACGAGACCGGAATCCAATTCCGGATGCTCAATCAAGCCAAAGGCCCGGCCATGCACAGCCCGCGCGCTCAAGCCGACAAGAAGGCGTACCAGTTCGCCATGAAGTGGCGCATCGAGCAACAGGGGAATCTCACGCTGCGACAAGAAGTCGTTGAAGGTTTGGAAGTAGGGCAGGTTTCCAACCTGCCTGGCCACTCGTCCGGGCAGGTTGGAAACCTGCCCCACGTCAGCGCCGTCCGCGTCAAAGGCGGAGCGATCTATCGCGCGAAGGCGGTCGTCATCACCACCGGCACTTTCCTGCAAGCGATCATGCACACGGGCGAAGCGAAGGCGTCCGGCGGTCGCGCGGGAGAAGGGACGACGACCGGACTGTCGCAGACGTTGAGCGATCTCGGCTTCGAGTTGCGTCGGTTCAAGACCGGAACACCTTGCCGGTTGAATGGGCGAACGATCGACTTCTCCGTTTTAGAAGAGCAGCCGGGCGACGCTGTGCCGCAGCCGTTCTCGTTTATGACGGACGCGATCACGCAGTCGCAGATGGTCTGTCATCTCACGCTGACCAACGCCAAAGTCCACGAGTTGATCCGAGCCAACTTGCATCGCGCGCCGATGTATTCGGGACAGATTCAATCGACCGGGCCGCGATACTGCCCCAGCATCGAAGACAAAGTGGTCCGCTTCGCCGAGAAGTCCGAGCATCAGATCTTCCTCGAACCCGAAGGTCGGCAGACCTGTGAGTATTACTGCAACGGCATCTCGACCAGCCTGCCGCGCGACGTGCAGGAGGAGATGATCCATTCGATCGTCGGTCTCGAACGAGCGGAGATCATGCGGTACGGCTACGCGGTCGAATACGACTTCGCCCCGCCGACTCAGTTGCACGCGACGCTCGAAACACAGGCGGTCGAGGGCTTGTACTTCGCCGGTCAGATCAACGGCACAACCGGCTACGAAGAGGCGGCGGGACAGGGTTTGCTCGCCGGCATCAACGCCGCGTTGAAAATCGCCGCTCAACCGCCGTTGATCCTCGATCGCAGTCAGGCGTATCTCGGCGTGATGATCGACGACCTCGTCACGAAGGGAGTCGATGAGCCCTATCGCATGTTTACATCACGTGCCGAGTACCGCCTGCTGCTGCGTCACGACAACTCCGACCGCCGCTTAACGCCGATCGGCCGCCGCATCGGTCTCGTTTCGGATCAACGCTGGCAACGCTACCAAGCACACGAAGCGGCGATCGCCTCGGCCGAGCCGATCATGACGAAAAAATTCCATCAAGGGAGCAGCTTGGAAGAGTGGCTCCGCCGACCGGAAACCGAATGGCTCGACGTCTGCCAATTCAGCGAGGAGGCTCGATCGCTCAACCTACCGCCGCTCGCCGCGCGGCAAATTTCGATCGAAGCCAAGTACGCCGGCTACATCCGCCGCCAAACCGCAGCGATCGATCGACAAGGGCAAGTCGATACCGTCCGCATCCCCGACCACTTCGACTTCTTCGCCTGCCCGCAACTCCGCTGCGAGGCGAAAGAAAAGCTGACCCGCATCCGCCCCCACAACGTCGGCCAAGCCGGTCGCATCAGCGGCATCACCCCGGCTGACCTCGCCGTGCTCATGCTCTATCTGACGGAGCCGACGCGCATGGCAACGTAGCACAAGCATCCTGCTTGTCCGCTTTCGGCAATGAAGGCGAACTCTCCAAAGGAATCACAGGCGAGCCGCCCGTGCTACGTCTTCAGCCGCTCGGCGATTCCCGCAAGCACCGCTTCATCAGTCGGCCACCGTGCGGGCAACGACGCTCGGAACGGAATCGGGACTTCATCCATCCGATAGGCTGTACCGGCGGCGTGCAGTCCATAAGGAGCCGTCGTGATCCGCACGCTCGGTGAGATGATCGGTGTCGCGGCCGGATAGTCGAGCACGATCGTGGGGATTCGCCGCAGATGATCGAGCGCTGGCGGCGTGAACTGCGGCAACGTTTCGCTGCCGATGATCACACAGAGATCCGGTTCGCCACGAGTCAGCAGATCATTCGCGGAAAACTCGCCGGGGTTGTAGCGCGGATAGCCGCGCGACAGGTTGACGCTGAAGGGATAACCTGTCTGCCAACACAAGACGCTGTCTGCTCCGGTGACGTCGCCGTGCAATCTCATGCGACGCGCATGAAACCGCGTGTGATCGTTGAGCTCGGCGACCAAACGGAGCAAGACCTCGACATTCAAATGGCCCAGCCCCGCACTGCGAGGCGAGCGGTTCAATTCACTCGCCGTCAGGCCGAGACCGAAGAAGACGACTCCGCAACGACACGACTTCATGCGCTCCGCGAGTTCGATGAGTTCGTGAGGTGTATCGAGAGTTCTGGCGAGCCGGATGGCGTCAGCCCCCGGACGTGTTCGCACGTCGGTCTGTACGGGGGCTGACGCCACCCGGCTCGCCAGTTTTTCTTTGACAAGTCCACGCAGCGTCGTGATCGCTTCCAGGTCGCCTTCGGGTTCGATCGGAATCATCCAATCGGCCTGAGCCCCCGCGCGATCGAGCCGCCAACCGTGGACCTCGCGCGCGTCGCCGATCATCACGACCGTTCGATCGGCTCGCCCGTTTGGCAACCATTCGCTGCGTGGAAAGACCGAGTACCGCTCGGCATGACGCGGATGAGTTTCCGCCGGATTGCAGCCCCAGAAGATGACCAAGTCCGCTCGTGTCCGAATCTCTCCCAGCGAGCAAGTCGATTCCCCCACCGCTTGCACCGCCATGATCGACGGACCGTGACAGAGCGACGCGGTGGTATCAATCGTCGCGCCGAGTTGCTCGGCCAACTTCACCGCCGCTCGCTGCCCGCCAGTGCTGCTCCGCGACAGTCCGTAAATCAACGGATTGTCGGCGTGACTCAGCAACTCGACCGCGCGAGCAATCGCGGCCTCAGCATCAGCCGACGCGCCGTCTATCTCCGCATCCGGTCGAGTCGCCGATGACTGAGCCAAAAACCACGGCTCGGCCAACGCACACGCCCGCTCCGCGCGCAGCACGCGAGTTCCCTCAGTCGTCAGCGTCAGGTCGTCGCACACACACCCGCAAACCGGGCAAGCAACATCAATAAAGGTGGGCATCGTGCGTCAGGTTGTAGTTGGACGCTTTCGTCGAAACTACTCTGCCGAATTGAGTCATCAGATGGTCGGACGCGACCGTGAAACAACGGCATCTTCGCGATTGAATTGCAAAAGGTACTCCGTGGCACGGCCGCTCGCTGTGAGCGGTATGATGCGGCCCTGTCGCAGCCGAAAGTGTTTGTGCCAATTGTCTCGTCTCGGATTGAACAACCTGACGATGCGACCGGTCTCTAAGTCAATTGATGACAGATCGCTCCCCTTGAGCCGATTGCAATCGAAGCACGGCCAAGCCAGATTCAGTGGCGTGGTTTCGCCGCCATGCCTTCTGGAGATCACGTGATCCGGTTCATGACTAAACGCGGCATCTCGTTCGTGGACGAGGCAATATTCGCAACGCTGCTGCGCCCGCTCTCGAATCTCCCGCTTGAGCCGAACTGGGACGTGCCGACTCATGTCCGCTTCACTCCACGCAGCTTCGCCTTGAGTCGCCGAATCAGGCTTTCCGCGTGAGAAAACTCGTCGAGAGTGCGACGGTCTTCAGTGGAGAGTGTTCCTTCACGGTTCTTTTCCAGAAGCAGACTGGCGCGGCGTTGTAGGGTCGGCGATGGGTGATAGTCCAAAATTGCGTCGGGAGGCGGAGAGGCTGCGAGGAAATCGGCAATTTCATCGAAGATGCTGTGCGGCAATTTGCGTTTGGCGGATCGGGCGGTTTTCGTGGGCATCTTTCGGGCTCCTCATCTAAAGAATCACACGAGCGAGTGTTACCGTCAAGATCTTCGGAGTTTCTTAGTCTCTCTCAAATCGTGATAGCAATCCGGCAAATCAAACCGTGACAGCACGCCGGGCACGAACGACGACAGCGGCCATTTGTAGTCTTCGTCTTCGGCTATGCTGGCGTAGCTGTCGAGCGATTCTTTGAGCGTCACTTGAGTCACCGTCTTCGCCAGCACGGCGGCGAACGTCGCGGGGAGTGTGCCCCAGCCTTTGGCTGCGAGGTGGATGTCACGTTGGCCGAAGGTGGCCAGCCAGTCGAGAACTCGGAGGACGTCGAAGGTTTTCTGGCCGACATACGGACGATCGAGCATGATCGAGTGGGCCGAGTAGAAGAAGTCACTGCCGTAAGGACGCAAGAATTGATCCGCTCCGCAGGTGTCGGGGCGGGACTCGCCGATGCCGCGGACGTCGAGCGCATAAAACGCGGCTCCCGGTTCGGCGGCGAGAAGCTCGCGGACGAGCGGCTCTTCGGTCAGCTCAACGTCGGCGGAATGATGCGCGACGTACAAGATCGCTCGCGGCGGCGTCTGCTGCGGACGCGAGTAATGCGGCTTGTCGGTCAACAGCGTGACGACCGCCAGCATGTTCGGTTCGGTCTCGATCGCATAGTGCGTCGCGTGCGGCTTCGGATAATAGCGTTTGATCGGCCGCAGGATGCGGTACTCCGGCGGTGAGTCGATGCTCGGAAGTTTGAGCGCATTGCGGAGTGCGGCTTTGAGTTCATCCCCACCGAGCGGTTTTCGTTTCGCTGTCAGTTCGCGCGACTTCTCGCTCGTGAAGAAAAAGACCGTGCGTGATTTCAATTCGGCCACTTGGCCGTGCGGAGTACACCATAAGACTTCGTCTTTTTCGACGACCGGTTCTGGCTCGGACTCGATCGCAGGCAGACCGACCGCGCGGTTGAAGAAGCGGTACATCGCCTCGCGGTTTTCGACGGAGTAACCGTGTTCGGTCGGGCCGATGTGTAACTGCACGTTGTCCGGGTGGCCGAGCAGAGAATAGATCCGCTTCAATCTCAAGTACGCCTCGGTCGCGCCCCGGACGTCGAAGAAGTCTCGCTCCTTCGCCAGGATGATGACCGGCTTGGGGGCCATTGCCGCGAGAAAGTCGCTGTGATCGAGTCCCTCGGCGAGGACTCGTGGCGGACATTGTTCCGTGTCGGCCGGAAGTTCGTTTTCCAGATTGCGGCGGAACGTCGTGACGAAGCATCCGGGTGCCGCCATCGTCCAACGGCGTTCGAGGCCACACAGCCATGTCGTCATCGTGCCGCCGCCGGAGTTGCCTGTGATACCGACGTGTTTGGGATCGACCTCTTCTCGCGTCAGCAAATAGTCGAGTGCTCGAATGCCGTCCCACGCCCGCCATGCGCCAAAAAACTCTCCGACGAGGAACTGCTGATTCCCGGCGTGAATGTGCTCGGCTACGCCGATGCCACGCTTGGGCTTGAATTGCTCATCAACGTACTGCAAGCGCTCCCCTTGCCCGATCGGATCGAAGATCAAGCAGACATATCCGAGCTTCGCCAACGTCTGTGCGAACGGCTGGTACGCATCTCCGGCTTTGCCATTCAGCGAATGGCCGCACGAGCCGACGACGGCGGGGAACGGGCCTTTGCCATTCTTTGGTAGATACAAATTCGCCGTGACCAACATCCCCGGCCGGCTCTCGAAGATCACGTTCTCGATGCGGTACTGCTCGCGTTCAACGACCTTCACCACACGTGCCTTGAGCGGCGTCCGTTCCGGCTCCGGCCCGAAGCAGCGGCGAATCTTGGCCTGCACCGTTTTGACATACGCTTCGGCATCACTCTTGGTCTTCAACGCGGCTTGCTCCGCAATGATCCGCTCTTCGATGAACCTGACTTGATCGACGAACCAGTCTTGGACAACGCGTGAAAAGCGATTGAGCGGCGGCACGCTCGCTGGCTTCGCGTCTTGGGCGAGCCCGATGGCCGATCCGGTCACCGAAGAGACCGCAGCGGTCCACGCACCCAAACCAATCCACTGCATCGCCTCTCGACGCGAAAGATGAGAATCTCGAAGGTGCGTTTGAGGATTCATGAGATAGTCCTTGGATTTTGAAACACAGAGTCACAGAGTTCTTGGCCCGGGCTGCGCCCGCAACCCAAGTGAGTCACCGATCGTCATGCGGATTCTCTGGCCCTGCTTCTCTATTTTTTTGCCCCACTTTTTTTTGACCGCTCTGCATTTCGAACGGCTGAAAAAAAAATGTGGGACAAAAAGATTCAGGCAATCCGCGGATGGCAAGGCCGGCAAATCTTCTCACGAAAACAAGACTTTCACCGTTTGCAGAACAGAGTCCGTCGAAAAAAAAACGGCCTACTCAAGCCAAGATATCTTTCACGACTTCGCCATGAACGTCGGTCAAACGGAAATCGCGGCCGGAGTAGCGATAGGTCAGGCGTTCGTGATCGAAGCCCAGCAGGTGCAGCAGCGTGGCGTGCAGGTCGTGGACGCTGACTCGGTTTTCGACGGCGCGGAAGCCGAAGTCATCCGTCGCGTCATAGGCCATCCCCCCTTTGATGCCGCCGCCAGCGAGCCACATCGTGAAGCCGTAGTGATTGTGACCGCGGCCGTTCCCGCTTTCCGAGACCGGAGTACGACCGAACTCGCCGCCCCACACGACCAGCGTTTCATCGAGCAGGCCGCGACGTTTCCGGTCACCCAGCAGCATCGCGATCGGCTAATCGTACACGGTGCAATGCTGCGATCACGATCAGACCAACCCTGACAAGCGACTCGACCATTTTCTCATCAGCAGGGATTTGTCACACTAGTTCATAAAAACTACTTTTGATTGCATTCTGAACGAATCAATCCATTGAGTGTTGCAAACTTGATAAGCAACGATAGCTTGTCGCCCCGTCGTGGTTTGTCGGTCTCATCTCGACCACGATTCTGACGGCCATTCTGGCTGCTGTCTTTTTGCTGATACGTTCGACCCCGCTCATTTCTCTTTGCACCCAGGAGATTCCTCATGCGCTTTGATTGGCTGGCAAGTGTCGTCGTGGGCTGTTGCGAAGTTCGTCAGTCATGTGTGGCAGATTGAGGGGTAGGCGGAGTCGGCGAAGTGCTTGGGTGAGTGTGCCGCAGTCGGTGGAGTTACTCGAAGAGCGGTTGGTGATGACCACTCCCACACCGCCGATTGATTTGACGACGGCGACCAGTGATGCCGCAACGGCTCAGGCGGCGTTGACCACCGCGCAGAATAATTTCGTCACCACGATGACCGGATTGGAGAACACGCTGGGCGGCGATTATGTCGCTCATGCCAATACCGCTGACGGTGCGATGGACTCGGCGGGAACGGCGTTTGACTCCGCCATTGATGGGATCAGCACGGCTTTGGCCGGAGTCATTGCGGGGCTGACCAGCGGCTTTGAGTCACAGGTCAATACTCGCGCGGGGACGTTGGACGGAACCATCACCGGCATCAACACCAGCTTCAGCGGGGCGTTGAGCGGATTGACCAGCACTTTGACCGGCGCGTTGGCGGGTGCTCAGAGTTTCTTTGATGGCGGAGTGGCCGGGGCTGATGGAGTGCTAGATGCGGCCGTCAACGGGGCGGGCGGGTTTCGCTCAGTGCTCGACGGGATCGTGAGTGCGGCTCAGTCGTTGTTTCAAACGAATGTTTCGGGCTTCAACACTGCGTTTGATGGCTTCGTGACCGGCCAAGTGGCCGTCTACGACGGACAAGAACTGGGTTTCTGGAACAGCTATCTGACGGCGACCGACTCGTCACCCACAGGTTTGCAGGGGATCTACAACGCGGCGATCGCCAGTGCTGCGGCCACTCGCGACAGCGTGTTGGTGCTGTACCCCAACGTCACTTACAACCCCAGCATTCTGGAGGGGACGACGGCGTATGACTCCTTGATCAACGGAGCCAACGACACACTCAACAATGATCTGACCACC
>JANNDA010000099.1:0-7286 GCA_031387195.1 Planctomyces sp.
CGACTCCATCAACCTAATCCGCAACCATGCCATGATCCGCCTCCTTGCGAATGATCCAACGACCCTCCTGCTCATCAACGATGAGTCTCCCAAAAACACTCCTTTCGGGAAACATCTCATTCAGGACCGCGTGGAGTATAATGAGGGCGGGCGCTTCAAAAGGCTCTGAACTCAGAGTCTCTTGGAACGCCCGCCCTCGCTAACGCTGCGGGTTACTTTTGCGGCTTCGCTGCGTGAAGAACTAATTCGGCGAGGTACTCACTCGAACGAGCCAAATGAAAAAGGCCCTCAACGATTGACTGATCAGATTTGGGAGATGTGACGTGCTGGAAGCTGAGTTACAGAGTGGGTCAGGCTGTAATCAGGAGAACCATGCGATCCCAAATCAGTTTGATCAGTCAGAATTCGTTGAGGGCCTCGGCTGGGTAGGGTTGAATCTCGCTAGGCGAGTGAGCCGAACATATAGCACTAATCGTGCCGAACAGTGATTTATTTCGGCGCTGTCGTGATATTTCTTAGGCTATTGGCCAAATGCTTTTGATGTCAGTTATTTACGAGTTTGATGCCACGGCTAATTCGTGCGCCGATCGTTGAAATCTCGGCGCTCAATGAATAGAAGTTGCCCGCACATGAGCGCCTTACTCAATCATCGGCGCTGAGAAATGGGTGATTCGTGGATCAAGAACGCTGGCGAGAAAAACTGATTGTCACCCTTTGCGGCAGCTTGATGCTGTTGTATTGCGTTGTCGTTTTAGCCCATGTGGCGACTGTTCCTGATCTGCGGTTGCGCGTCCTCCTGGCGGACGATGATCAACCTCAAAATCAGACGGCCAGCGGTGTCGTCATCCGCGACGTTTCGGGCTTGATGAGTCGCGGCTCTCAGATATCCGTGGACGATGTTTTGTTGCGAATCGGCGATCAACCAATTCGCTCATTTGGCGATTTCGCTCATAGCCTGCAGCTCCTGCGGCGTCCTGTGACGCGAGATGGATTCCTCAAAGCCGGGGATGATCCGTCCCGCGTTCGAGAGCCGCTACCAAGTTTTGTGGAAATCGAGGACGGACACCGTCTCGTCGAAGTGGAATTTCGACACGCGGGTGCTGTGCAGAAGAGTTGGTTAGTGGTTCAGTCTGTTCCGCTGGATGACATCCTGCTGACTTTCGTGTGGTTTCTTCTGCAATTGGGGATCACGGCTGTCGGAGCCCTGGCTGTTTGGCATCGCCCATTTGATCGACCCGCGCGTCTGTTCTACGCGATGTGCATCGTCACGATGGGGGCGTTTGTCGGCGGCTTCCACTGGTGGATTGTTGCCAGCTCAGCGTTGTTGAATATCCCCTTCATCGGGTGTGCGGTGTGTGTGCCCGTCGTCTCGCTGCATTTCTTTTTGACATACCCCCGGCGGACCTGGCCACTGACCCAATTTCCGCACGTGGCGCTGACGCTCCTCTACACGATCGCGGTGATTGGATTCATCGGGATGGTCGGGATGCATGGTTACGCGGATTGGCTGCGGCAAAGCGATTCGATGGCCGCGATCGAGCGGCTCACGGGATGTATGAAACAACTCCGTGACGGCATCTACGTCTTCATGACGTTTGCTGCCAGTTGCTTTTTGGTGATGCTGGTGGCGTTGGCCAATGGCTATTTGCGGACCACGAACCCGATCGAGCGGAATCAGTTGAAGTGGATGTTTTGGGGCGGACTGTCTGCGGTTGTGCCGGTCGGGTACACGCTGTATCTCGCGCTGTTTGACCGCGTGGAGTTTGCCATCGGACGTAGCGCCCGGTTCTCGATGTTCTTGGCCAGCCTGTCGTTCATGTTGGCCTACGCTGTCGCGATCCTGCGATTCAAGTTGATGCTGGTCGATCAGATCGTCAGCAAAGGAATGCGGTACTACGCCGCCAGCTTCGGTTTGACAGGAGCCTTCGCTGGCTTGATCGCCGTCGGGAGTTTGACGGCCAACGCCTGGGGATCGAGTGGACCGATCTTTCCTGAATTACAACAGGCCGTGTTTTTGGGAGCCGTTCTGGCAGTAGCGGTCGCTTCATTGGTGTGGGGGCGAGACCGCTTGCAGCAACTGATCGATCGGCGCTTCTATCGTGAAAAATATCAATTGGATAAAGCGCTCCAACGCATGAATCGTGCGGTCGAGCATGTTGTGGATCGTGAAACACTCGCGCACCGGATGATCGGCTCTTGTCGTGATGTCTTGAGGGCTGATCGAGTCGCCGTTTATCTGCGTGACGCCGGGCGGCCATCATTTCAATTGATCGCCATCGAGGGTGGCTCTGACTTGCCCGCACAGATTGTTGTGGACGACGACTTGATGTCGCTGCTGCTGCATGAATCTGCGGTGACCCGGTCAGTGACGGCGTTCGGGAGCGGTTCGACCTCCGCACAACAAACCCTCCGATTGCTTCGCGCCGAATTGATGTATGCCTTTGAGAGCGACGGTGACATCGCCGGCCTCGTGGTGCTTGGCCCCAAGCAAAATGGAACGGCTTATTCCGCGGAAGACCTGACGTTCTTGAATGCGCTCGGACAAATCACCAACGTTGCCCTGCACAGCGTGAAGGTGCATCAGGACTTGTCGCGAGTGAATGAAGAGATGCAACTGAAGACGGAGAAGATCGACGAACAGCGGCGCGTCATTTCGATGTTGCAACAAGAGATTAAAACGAGCCAGGGGGGCGATCTCGCTCCGGCGATCGAACCGCCCGTGGAAGAATTTCGTCGCGGTCAGATCATCGGGAACAGTCCGGCGATTCAGCGAGTGCTGGAGACCGTGCGCAAGGTGGCCCTGAGTGAATCGTCCGTGTTGGTGACGGGGGCCAGCGGTACGGGCAAAGAATTGCTGGCGCATGCGATCCACCAGAACAGCGCGCGGCGTCATGGACCGATCGTCAGCGTGCATTGTGCCGCACTGTCCCCCAGCCTGTTGGAAAGCGAACTCTTCGGCCATGTGAAAGGCGCTTTCACCGGAGCGCACAAAGACCGCATTGGACGATTTGAATCGGCGAATGGCGGGACGCTGTTCCTGGACGAAATTGGCGATATCTCGCTGGAAACGCAGATCAAGTTGCTACGAGTTCTGCAAACGCGCGAGTTTGAAGCGGTCGGCGGAACTCGCACGGTGAAGGTTGACGTGCGGCTGATCGCAGCGACAAATCAAGATCTCAAAAAACTCATTGCCGAGGGGAAGTTTCGCGAGGATTTGTTTTATCGCTTGAACGTCATCAGCATCGCGCTGCCGTCACTCGCCGAACGTAAAGAGGACATCCTCGAACTGGCCTTGTACTTCCTCAACAAAGTTTCGGAGAAACTCGGCAAGCGGCTGACGCAGATTGACGATGACACGCTGGTGGCACTCAAGCGGCATTCATGGCCGGGGAATATCCGCGAACTGGAGAACGTCATCGAGCGCGCGGTCGTTCTCGCGGAAGGGGATTCGGTCACGATCGTTGACCTGCCGAGTGAAGTGCTGGAACGGAGCGGAGCCGCACCGAAACCGGCTTCTCCGAAAGTCACACACGCGGTTTCATCTCCGGCAACGCCAATTTCGCCAAAGCCCGAACCCGTCGCCGCCAGTGCGGTTCGTTTCAGTCGTGATGACCTCCATGAATTCGCCGAGCGAGAATCGTTGGAACAAGCGCTGCGAGCATCCAGCGGTAACAAAGCCGAGGCCGCTCGAATGTTGGGGATGCCGCGCAGCACATTCTTCAGCAAGCTGCGAAAGCATCGCATCAACAAGCCTCGCTGACGATCAAGAAAGTCTCCTCATGAAATGGCAACTCAATTTGCGCTCGCTGGCTGTCTGCCTTTTGACGGTGTTTGGATTTGTGCCGGATGCGAAGTCCGCTGATTGGGGGAACCTACGAGGGCGATTCGTTCTGGATGGCAAAGCACCGGAGCGGCCGTTGTTGCAGATCAACAAGGATGTCGAGTTCTGCGGGAAGCATGAGCCGCGGTTGGAAAAGTTCGTCATTCATCCACAGGATCACGGCATTGCGAATGTCATTGTGTGGCTCGATGTGAAGGCCGGCGAAAAGATCCCGGTTCACGAGTCGTACTCGAAGAGCGAGAAAGCGACCGTTCGTTTGGCGAACAAGGGCTGCCGCTTCGAGCCGCACGTGAGCGTGCTGCGTACCGGTCAAACACTGTTGATCGACAACCCGGATCAGGTGGATCACAACACGGCTGCTGGGCTCGACCGCAATGCTCCGTTCAACGAACTGACTCCCGCAGGGCGATCCGTCGAGAGAAAGAAATTCGATCAGTCCGAAAAACTTCCCGCTCCGATTCAGTGTGCCATTCATCCCTGGATGACCGGCTGGTTGGTGGTGAAGGATCACCCGTATGTGGCGGTCTCGGATGAGCATGGTCACTTTGAGTTACAGCACCTTCCGTCAGGCGAGCACACGTTTGTTGTGTGGCAAGAGCTGCCGGGGTTCATTCCCGAAGTGACTCGCGGCGGTCAGATGGAAACGTGGAAGAAGGGCAAAGTGACAGTGAAGATCACCGCCAGCGGCACTGATCTCGGCGAGATCAAGGTTCAGCCCAAAGTTTTTGAATAGCGTTTCATTTGTTTTCAGCAATACGTCCCACAGAAAACTCGGCGTAGTGCAAAAGCCCTGAAACCACTGAGGCAAGCTCAGTGGGGTTTATGTCGGTGTCCGCCGTGCGGCGACTAACGAAAAGCGAATTGACTCATGAATGATTCCCCGAAGAAGAAACCGCTGGCGCTGCACTGGCAGATTTTGATCGGACTGCTAGTCGGAGCCGTTGGAGGATTGATCGCTCGGCAAGTGTGGGTGGCGTCTGACACTGGAGAGATGCACCCGACGTTGCAGTGGTTGACCAAGAACGTGGCGGAATCGCTCGGTCAGATCTTTCTGCGAGTGATCTTCATGGTGGTCGTGCCACTGGTCTTCTCGGCGTTGACGTTGGGCGTGGCCGGGATCGGAGATGTTCGGAAGCTGGGACGGCTCGGCGTGCGGACGTTGGTGATGACCATGATCTTGTCATCGGCGTCGGTGGTGATCGGGCTGGGCTTTGCAAATTTTGTGAGGCCCGGCGAACGGCTGTCGGACGAAAAGCGAACGGAGTTGAAAGAGCGATTTGCCACGCAGCCGGTCAAGGCGGTGGAGCAAGCCAAGAATGCGAAGTCGATCCGCGACTCGTTGTTGGACATCATCCCGCGCAATCCGCTGCAAGAAATGGTCGGCGCGTTGGATGGCAGTTCACCCGGTGGTGGGATGTTGGCGGTGATGTTTTTCTCGCTGGTCTGCGGAGTGGCGATTTCGATTTCACCGGAGCGAACGGCTCCGCTAGTGAGCGTGCTGGAAGGGATCTACGACATCGCGATGGTGGTGATCGGCTGGGCGATGAAGTTCGCACCGATTGGGGTATCGGGGCTGATGTTCTCACTGACGGCAACTCTCGGTGTGGATATTTTGCAGACTTTGATTTGGTATGTGGTGACGGTTTTGGCCGCGCTGGCATTGCACATGTTTGGGGTCTACTCGTTGGTGGTCTGGCTGGTGGCGAAGATGTCGCCACGGCAATTCTTTGGCCGGATCACCGAGGTGTTGCTGACGGCGTTTGCGACTTCGTCGTCGAACGCGACGTTGCCGACTTCGCTGCGAGTGGCCGAAGAGAAACTGGGCGTGAGTCGCGGCGTCGCGAACTTTGTGCTGACGGTCGGCTCGACCGCGAATCAGAACGGCACGGCACTGTATGAGGGAATCACGGTCTTGTTTCTGGCTCAGGTGTTCGGTGTCGAGCTGACGTTAGCGCAGCAGTTCCAAGTGGTATTGATGTCGATCTTGGCGGGAGTCGGAACAGCCGGCGTTCCGGGCGGCTCGTTGCCGCTGGTGGTGTTGGTCTTGAAATCGGTCGGCGTGCCGGAAGAGGGAATCGGGATCATCTTGGGTGTCGATCGGCTGCTCGATATGTGCCGCACGACGCTGAATGTCACGGGGGATTTGGCGGTCGCTGTTTGCGTCGATAGCGGGGAAGTAACCCGAAGCGTGAGCGAGGGCGAACGCTCCAGTTGACTACGAATTGGGAACGTTGGGGAACGCCCGCCCTCGCTAACGCTTCGGGTTAGTTTTGCGGGTTCGCCGCATTACGCTGTCGCGGCTTTTTTCGGGGACTGACTGATGACCGATCACCGAACGATCAACGACTCTTTGGGTTCTCAACCGCCGTCGCGTGATTTATTGCTGGGCTTGCTCTTGGGCTGTGTGGTGGGAGCGACGATTCCCACGGTGTTGATGAGCAATCGCGAGCAGTCGGCTCCGGTGTCCTTGTCCTTGTCCGTGTCTCGTGACCAGAGCGTGCGCGAAGAAGCTCGCGCGACTGCGGACTCATTGACTCCGCCGGACATGAGCCCGGTTGGGTTTGCCGAATTCCTTCCGCAATTGACTCCCGTCGAACGGCGTTTTGAACAGGCGCTCGACAAGGTCGTGACGATCAATTTCACGGACATCCCGTTGACCGAGGTGGTCACGTTCTTCGCGGACGAATTGTCGGTGAATGTGATTCTCGATGTCGCGGCTTTGACCGAAGCGGGAATCGGGGCGGACACGGCGGTCACGAGGCAGGTCACCGAAATCACAGCACGTTCCGCATTGAAATTGTTGCTGCAGCCGTTGGAACTCACCGCGATCGTTAACGACGAAGTGCTCAAGGTGACTACAGCGGCACGAGCAAACGAGATCTTGATCACGCGGACGTATCCGGTCTCGGACTTGTGCCGCACGGCGAATGATTGGCAATCGCTCATCCGAGCACTGATCGAAGAAACTTCCGGACCTTGGCAGGAACGAGATGGCGACGGGGGCGTGATCACGGAGGTCGAACAGACCGGCAGCGTGATCGTGCGGCAGTGCTGGTCCGTGCAACAAGAAGTGCTCAGCCTGATTCGCCGACAACGTGAAGCTCAGCGCCGCATGATCCCGGCGAAACAACTGCGACCGAATTCGCGCGGGCCGTTTCCAGGGCAAGCTCGATAAGTGCCGCCCGCTGAATGTAGTCCGCTCTCGCCGAGAGCGGATGGCGAGCGCAGCTCGCGCGAGAAGTGTGACGGAAGAAGACGACGGGATTACCGACCAGTGCTGCGCACCGCTCGGCCGCTCTCGGCGAGAGCGGGCTACACTGGGGCGGGCTACGCTTTGGCTCGATTGGCGATCTCTTGCCACAGGCAGGCACTCGCCAGCGTTCCTTTGTGGAAGTCGGCGATGCAGAAATGCTCATTCGGGCTGTGCAGGTTGTCGGTGTTTTGG
>JANNDA010000113.1:0-5357 GCA_031387195.1 Planctomyces sp.
GAGGTTCTCCGCACGGGCGAATCGCTCGCCGATTCAACGCTCAACGCGATCGATGTCGCGGCGTGGACAGCGACGAGCAGTTTGATTTTGAATCTCGATGAAGCGCTGACGAAGGAATGACCGCCAGGCTGGACAACCCGCTCAATCGTTACGCCGATCGGGTTCAATGGATTTGCGAGACCGCGTGTTTCATTCCGTGTTCATCTCGCGTCCCGTATCTCTCATCCTGATTGCGAAAGTAACCCGAAGCGTCAGCGAGGGCGGGTGCTTCAATTCTACGTCCTGTGAAACATTCGCCCTCGCTGACGCTTCGGGTTACTGTGACGCCCTCGCCTCGAACGACTTTTCGTTATCCACCTTCTGGCTTACGCTGCTCCTATGCCTGAGTTCCGCTACATCGCTCGAGAGCTTTCTGGCCGTGAGGTCACGGGGCAAGTGTCCGCCAACAATGAGATGGATGTCATTTCACAGTTGTCGGGGAAGCAACTTTTTCCCGTCAAAATTCAACTGGCTCAAGTGACGGGCACGCAGCGAGTCGGCTGGATTCGGCGTCCTCGCGCCGGGCAATTGGCGACGTTCTTTTCACAACTCGCCGACTTACTGCGAGCCGGTGTGCCGCTGCTGCGGTCGCTGGAATTGCTGGAACGTCAGACGTCGCACATCGGCTTGAAAGCGGTTTTGAAAGACCTGCGGGAAAAGGTGGCCGACGGGACTCGACTGGCCGAATCGATGCGACAACATCCGGATGCCTTCTCCGAGCTATCGACCAGCATGGTCCGCGCGGGCGAAGAAGGCTCATTCCTGGAAGATGTGCTCAAGCAGGTTGCGGACTTCACCGAGCATCAGCAAGAACTCAAGGGCAAGGTGATCGGCGCGATGGTCTACCCGCTCTTTTTGTTGTTTGCGGGTGTCAGTGTGGTGTGGGCCATGCTGGTCTGGTTCGTGCCGAAGTTCGCACCGATCTTTGAACGCTTGGCCGAACGCGATGAATTGCCCTTCGCGACAACACTGCTCGTGTCGATCAGCGATTACGTCGGCAGCTATTGGTTGGTGACGCTGGCCGCGATCGTTGGTGCTTTCTTACTACTGCGTCAGCAATTGCAAAGCGATGCTGGAGTGCGACGCTGGCATCAACTGGCGATCAGCGTCCCGTTATTGGGGCCGGTCGTGCGCAGTTTGGCCGTCGCGCGGTTCTGCCGCATTCTGGGAACGTTGCTCAAAAACGGCGTGCCGATTCTGCAATCGCTCCGCATCGCCAAAGATGCCACCGGAAATCGCGTGCTCTCCGATGCCATCGCAAACGCCGCCGACAACGTCTCGTCGGGCAAGTCGCTCGCCTCACCGCTGGCATCGAGCGGTCAGTTTCCCATCGAAGTGGTCGAGATGATTTCCGTCGGCGAAGAGGCAAACAATCTCGAACAAGTTTTGATCAACATCGCCGACACGATGGAGCGCCGCACGCAGCGTCTGATGGACCTCGCCGTGCGATTGCTGGAGCCCATGATGCTGATGGTCATGGCGGCCCTCGTGTTGTTCGTCGTGATCGGGCTCTTGCTGCCAGTGATGAAAAGCTCCGGCACACTTTAGGGCCGTGACGCCACACCGTCGTTGTCGAGAGGCGGAAATTGGTCATTGGTCGCAGCAATTGATCAATGATCAACGACCAATAACCAACGATCAATTCCCCCCCGTCTTCACCCGCGGCTCCTGGTCCCAACAACGACGACCGTTACATCAGCAGGATCGCACGGCAAGTTTTGCCCGATCAAACAAACCGTTCTTTCCGCTTCCTGTGGAGCAATCGGCACAATCGAACCGATAAATCCGGGGAGAGTGCCTGCATTGCGCTGGGGGGATTGTCGCATGGTCTGGCGGCCATGATTGGGCAACCGGCAAGCAATGCCGCATGGGGGGATGAAACATGTTGCTGCGCCGATCGCGGATCGCCGCGGGTGTGCTGGCGTTGTGGATGAGCTCGGCGTTGGTCTGGGCTCAGCCGCCGACGGGAACTACGTCGGCTCCGACACCGAACCCGACGGACAACTCGTCTTATTACTTGGACAACGGCGATGGCTTCGCCAACGGGCTGGAGCTGGGACCGCAGTTCCGCGTTCAAGCGGACTACGTCTTCTTCACGCGAGAAAATCGCGCGAAGGAGATCCCGGTGATCACTGGCCCCGACACCTTCAGCCAGCGCGACACGAAATTCGATTTCAACTCGGGCCATCGTCTGTCAGCCTCGTTCATGAACGATGACTACGAGTTCGAGGGCTCCTTCTTTCAATTGAAGAGCTTGGGCGGATCGCAGTCAGGTGCGTTCGCGAACCCGCTGGTCTTTGATGGACTGGACGGGTTCAACGCCGCTCCACCGGCCCAACCGACGGTCGGGGTCAGTCCCAATTTTCTCTCGCAGAGCACGCTGTTCTCGCCGATCAACACGGCCGCCAATTTCCTGTCAGCCACGGAAGACGAGACTTTGGAGCTGGAGTATTTCGATCCCGGCACGACCTACACGATGCACTACAACTCGGACTTGCAGGACTTTGATTTCAACCTCAAGGGCCGACAACAGGCGGGCCAACTGATCCGCTTTGGCTTCGGCTATCGCAACATCCAGCTTCGTGAAAATGGTTCGGCGGCGCTTCGTGGGACGTTCAACACCGTTGATGTTGATAACGATGAAGTGACCACCAACGAGGCGAATGATGGCCTGTCGCATGGCACATTGACCGGAGCTGGACTGAGCGGTGGTCTCGGCGGATTCTTAGAAGGAACGGCACCGACGCCGACCGTGTTGCTCTTCACCAATTCGACGCGCACGTCGAACCAATTGAACGGCATCCAAGCGACGGCTGACTTCAGCTTCCTGGAAACCGACTACTTCATCCTTGGTGGATTCGCGAAGGCGGGCGTGTTTCACAACGACGCACGTGGCTCCGTGACTGAGACGTTCCAAGACTTACAGAACAGCGCGTCGAGATACCGACGATCGTTTTCGGATACGAAGGATCGAGCCTCCTTCGCGGGCAACTTGGGTCTCACCGGAACAGTGATTGTGCATGAAAGCGTGCGGCTGTTTACGGCCTACGAAGTGATGTACCTGTCCGGAGTCGCCTTGGCTCCCGATCAAACGGGAGGCATCCGCACGGATATCAACAACGCGACGTCCCTTGACCTGCGAACAAATGGCTCAGCCTTGTTCCACGGCGGACGGATCGGGATCGAAATCCTGTTCCCGTAAGATCGACTGGCTTGTGGCTCGCAGAGGGAAATGAAACATGCTCTTTCGTCAGTCCAAGATCGTCGCGGCCTTCCTGAGCACGTGCCTGATCGCCGCCATCGCGTCGGCTCAAACGCCGACCACGACCCCACCGTCGAGCCCGCCCACTGCGGCCGGATACCCGGCTCCGTATTCGGCTCCGGCCTATGCGGTCGAAGAGACGTTCGACGCTGGCCAGAACCTTGATCGCCAATTCCGAGTACAAGCCGACGCGCTGTATTTCACGCGAAACAACAAGTCGAAAGACAACCCAGTCATCGAAGGCCCAGAATCGTTCCGCTTCAACACTCTGGATTTTGATTATCAGTCCGGCACACGTTTGTCGGTCGGCTATTTTGAAGACGACTACGAATTCGACGGCTCATTCACCACTCTGGGAAATTGGACCGCCGGGCAAAACGGAACGCTGATTCATGGGCTCAGCTTCGATGGTCCGACCACCTACGGAGCGGCAAATCTCGCAGCGATGAGCGCGGTGGATGTCGGCAGCGATCCCAACTTCCTCACGTCGCGCACATACTTTTCGCCGTTGAACGCTGCCGCGAATTCCTCGGCAGAAGCCAACGAGCAGGAGTACCTCAAAGCGGGAGCCCAGTTCTCGACGCATTACACGTCGGACTTGCAGGACATCGAAGTCAACTTCAAGCGACGTCCGCAACCGGGACGCTGGATTCGCTTCGGACTCGGCTATCGCAACTTCCAATTCAATGAACTGGGACAGACACGCTTGACCGGCACCTTCGGAGCCGTCGATTCGGGTTTGATCCCCGTCCCTGCTGATGCTGGCACGTCGGACCAAGGTTTGTCCAACGGTTCTTTGACCGGCGCGGGACTTACTTCTGTTTTCACAACCACAACTCCGGCACCACCAACGCCGCTGGCCAACGGATTCAGTGACGGCTCGACCTCAGCACCAGTCACCGCGCCAGACGTGTTGCTGTTCAGCTCCAACTCGAACGTCGTCAATCAATTGAACGGCGTTCAAGCCACAGTCGATTTCCAATTTCTGGAATCCGACGTGTGGGAACTCGGTGGCTTTGCCAAGGCAGGCGTGTATCGCAACGCCGCGCGAGGCACGATCACCGAACGATACGCAGACGTCCAAAATGACAAAACGACGTACTCTCGAACGTTGGGTGCTTCCAACAATGGAGCCGCTTTCGCTGGACATCTTGGCCTCACCAGCCGGGTCATGCTGCGTAAGAACGTGCGCATCTTCACCGCCTACGAAGTGATCTTCCTCTCCGGCCTCGCGCTAGCTCCCGACCAAGTCCGAGCAGTCTCCAACGAGCCCACTCCCGGAGCCTCGCTGAACTTACAGAGCCACGGCAACCTGATCCTGCACGGCGGTCGCTTGGGCCTCGAAATCCTGTTCCCGTAAAACCGGGTGGCGAGATAACTCCCCTTGGACTGCGGCAGCCCCGCTGCCGCTTTGCCTTCGGCAGCCCTGCTGCCGAAGACGCTTGGACTCCGTTGTGGCTCGGTCAGGAGACCGGCCACAACAGCGTGAGTGAGACTCACGGCCTCACTTGCCGCTCACGAGTCGTACGAACTCAGGCGGCATGGATGATATGCACTGTGGTTGCCGGTGCGGGAACAGTTTCTCCATGTCCGCGCAACGAATCGATGTGCAATTCCACCGCTTCTTCAATGAGCGCTCGAACCTCCTCGATGGAGTTGCCGCTCGTGACACAACCAGGGAGATCGGGCACATAGGCCGAGAACGTCCCGTCGCTGCATTTTTCGATCACAACAACGTAATCCATCGAAGACCTCATTTCATGCCGGCTTGTTTGAGGATGCTATTCAACGTTCCCGGCGGAACTTCGTTGCCCAGCTTACCGCCGCTGGGCACAGTGACGGTCCCAGGTTTCTGGGGATGACGGAGTTGCAAGTGGCTCCCGACCGTTCGTTCGAGAAACCAGCCATCACCCTCCAACAGTTTGATTGCTTCGCGGTACTTCATTCAATTCTCCGCTTGCTGGTTTCACCGATTCTGCGGTGTGGAGATTGACCAGTTGGCGCGAAGGCTCTGTCACCAGCCACAGAAAAACGCAGGTGTCCAGCAGCAGCCTCA
>JANNDA010000124.1:0-1840 GCA_031387195.1 Planctomyces sp.
GGGCCTTCACCGATGACGAACGTTTCCACCCGTGTAATCTTCAGCCCGCTGCCGCTCCTGCCAACTAGCGATTGTAACCCCAAGCGTCAGCGTGGGCGTCGTCACGATTCGCCCACGCTGACGCTTCGGGTGACATCGCGGCACGCCGCGTACTCCATGAGTAGTCAATGAATAACCTCGGTTACGCGCGGAGCAATTCGCTGATCGGCTCACCGAAGGGGAGGATCGGCATCGGGCGACCGCCGTAATCGGGGAACGAAGTATCGGCGAAGTCGATGCCCAAGTGGCGATAGACCGTGGCCCACAGATCGTTCGGCGTGAGCGGCCGATCGGCGGGGTGTTCCCCTTTGGAATTCGTCGAGCCGACAATTTGACCGGTTCGCATTCCGCCGCCTGCCATGATCAGCGACATCGCCTGTGGCCAGTGGTCTCGGCCGGGGTGCATGACTCCCGTTTGCGAGCCGATCGACTGTTCGATACGCGGCGTGCGACCGAACTCGCCGGTCACGAGGATCAACGTCCGCTTGTCGAGGCCGCGTTGATAGACATCTTCTATCAGCGCCGTCACGGCTTGATCGTAGATCGGCAGTCGGACTTTGAGGTCATCCCAGATGTGGCAATTCACCGCGTGCGAGTCCCAGTTGTAGACCCCTTGCTTGAGGTGCGGAATGCCGGACTGATACGGGTTCTCCATGACGAGCGTCACGAAGCTCACGCCCGCTTCGACAAGTCGCCGAGCCATCAACGCGCGCTGGCCCCAGCAATGGCGGCCGTACCGATCTCGCAATTCATCCGGCTCGCGAGACAGATCAAACGCCTTTTTCGCGGCGTCGCTCATCAACATATTGACGGCTCGCTGTTGGTAACGATCCATCGAATCCATCATCCGCGACGTGTCGATGTGGCGGTCAATGCGATCGAGGCTGCTGAGCAACTTCATGCGGTCATCGACTCGCGGAGCAATCGCGGTGTTCATTGCGATGTTCGGGACGACGAAGTTCGGCTGAGTCGGGTCGCCTTCGACGTTGAACGGCAAATACGCTTGGCCGAGATAGGCCGGGCCTTGTGCAAACACGTCGTTGATGCGGCCACCGGGATTCATCGAGACATAATTGGGAAGGCCGTTGCTCACATGCTCGCGGCACTTGGCGACGATCGAGCCCGTCGCGGGAGCATCGTTGACCGTATCGACCGGTGTCGCAGGCACGCGACCGGTCATCACTCGTTTGTGGCCGCCGCCGTGATCGGCAAAGTTGTGCGAAATCGACCGGACCACCGAATACTTGTCGGCGATCTTCGCGTGCCGAGGCATCAGCTCGCAGACATCAAGTCCCGGTACGTTGGTCGGGATCGGATGAAATTCACCGCGATAGTCCGATGAAGCCTTGGGCTTCATGTCGTACATATCCATGTGCGGAGGTCCGCCCGGCATCCAGACGAAAATGACGTTCGTCTGCTGATCGACCTGCCGGCCGATTTGCTCCGCCTGAGCCTGTAACCGGAAGAGATCCGGCAACGCCATTCCGCCGAGTCCCAGCGCGCCCGCTGCCAAAAACTCACGCCGCTGAATCGGACCCGAGCAAACACGCTGTTGGAAATTCATGAAGTCATCCCAGTTTCAAAACATGGCCGAAATCGCCCACGAAGTTCGCCGAAATTCTAGCTCGGATCTTATCGGCAGGCGGTCACTTGTCGGAACCCATAAATGAATGCCAACACATGATAAGCCCGACTCTCGTTCGCGAAAGCCCGATGAACCGGACTTACGAACCGGGGTCAGGCACGAATGGCACTGCCGCACTCGCGTAAGGCAAGGTCGGCGCGCAGCGGTAGGACGCAC
>JANNDA010000148.1:0-2209 GCA_031387195.1 Planctomyces sp.
GGCTGTTCGCATCGGCGACGAAGCCGGGGCAGCCGTGTTGTTCGAGGAATTCGATGCGACAGCCGGGAGGACAGTTTGCGTTCAAGTAACTGCCGAGTGACTTCGACAATTTGTGAGCGTCTTGGTTCGGGACCAGTCGGCAGGTGATCTTCGCGGAGGCCCACGACGGGATGATCGTCTTGGGGCCTTCGCCCTGATAACCGGCGGTCATGCCGTTCACATCGCAAGTGGGCCGCGCCCAACGCCGCTCGGTCGAGGTGAATCCCGCTTCGCCCCAGCCTGCTTCGACGCCGACACTGGCGAAGAAATTTTTCTCGTTGAACGGCAACGCGGCAAGGCCCGCTCGTTCCGAATCGGTCAGCGGTTGCACGTCATCGTAGAAACCAGGGATTTGCACGCGGCCATTCGCGTCATGCAGCGAGCCAATCAGCCTGGCGAGAGCGTTTGCCGGGTTCGTAATCGAACCGCCGAAGATGCCGCTGTGCAGATCTTGCTTCGGCCCGTGGACGCGAACCTCGCACGCCAGAATGCCGCGCAAACCGTAGGTGACTGCGGGGATTCCGGGCGCATATTGGCTCGTGTCGCTGATGACGGCGACGTCGCTGCGGAGCTGTGCTTTGCGAGCGTCCAGAAATTTGTCGAGATTGTCGCTGCCGACTTCCTCTTCCCCTTCGATGACGAACTTCACGTTAATCGGCAGCCGACCGGTGGTCTTCAGCCACGCGGCAACCGACAACACGTGCGTCAACATTTGCCCTTTGTCGTCGGTCGCTCCGCGCGCCCAGATGTAGCCGTCGCGAACGGTCGGCTCGAAAGCCGGAGTCACCCACTTGTCGAGCGGATCGGGCGGCTGCACGTCGTAGTGGCCGTAAACCAGCACCGTCGGAGCGCCCGCCGCCTGCAACCACTCGGCATAGACGATCGGATGCCCGGCGGTTTCTACTAACTCGGTCGTCAAGCCCGCCGATGAAAGTTGGCCATGCACGAACTCCGCCGCTCGACGAACGTCCGACTTGTGAGCGGAAATTGCGCTGACGCTGGGAATTCGCAGCAGTTCTTTGAGCGTTTCGAGGGCGGCGGATTGATTCGCGGTGAGGGCGGCAAGAACGGCGTCCATGACGAGGGCCTTTTCAGAGTTGAAATTGATCATTGGTTATCGGTTGTTGGTCATTGATCATTTGGAAGACAGCCTGCGACCACTCAAGCCGTTTTCAATTGGATCGGCAGGGCGTCAATCTTGGCGGCCAAAATAAAATCATTCTCTGACATGCCGCCGATCGCGTGTGTATAGATCTCAATTGAGACCGTGCGATAACCCTCCAGATGCAGATCGGGATGATGCCCTTCGCACTCGGCAACACACGCCACGTGATTAAAGAAATTCATCGCCGCTAAAAAATTCTTGACGGTCCAAGTCTTGCGAATCCGCAGCTTGTCTTCCGTGAGCGTCCAACCGGTGAGGAGCTTGAGTTGCTTCCTCACTTCAGCGATCGTCATTTTCGGGACGCCCCCTTCGCAGGGGACACAACGCTTGCCGACGAGTTGATCAACAGTCTGAATGGGAACAGCCATCACTTCCTCCTTGTGGTCTATTGGGGCCTTATCGTCCTTTGCAAGAACTCTATTTCGGCGGTACTCCGAGCGACTTGCCACCATCAATCGCCAACGCGGTTCCGGTCACCATGCAAGCCGCGTCGCTGACGAGATACAGCACGGCGGCAGCGATTTCGGCGGGAGCAGTCATCCGTCCGAGTGCTTTCGCCATCGGGCTGGCGGCGATAATTTGTTGCTCGGCAAACGCACGATCGGGAGCGGCATCTAAGTCGTCATTCATCATGCCCGTCTCGCCCACCGGGCCGGGGCAAACGGCATTGATGCGGATGCAGTCCTTCGCGTGGCACAAGGCGAGGCTTTTTGTCAGGCTGACCAACGCCATTTTGCTGATCGAATACACGGGATCGTGAGCACGAGGCAACAGGCCAGCGTTACTGGCAATATTGACGATGCAGCCGCCGCCCGCCTTCACAAAATGCGGAACGGCAAACTTGGAGCTGAAAAACGCAGCTTTCAAATTGGTGTCGAGCGCGTTGTCCCAGTCCGATTCCGTGACGTCGGAAATCTGCTTAACCATCCCGATTCCGGCACTATTGACCAGAATATCAAGCCGTCCGGCAGTGCTGGCAGAGGTGTCGATCAGACGTTGCAGATC
>JANNDA010000165.1:0-5722 GCA_031387195.1 Planctomyces sp.
CGCCTGTGTTTTTTGAATCCGGAGATTGCTTGTGAGTTTACGTGTGGCCATGTTGGGTACTGGATCGTTCGCGTTGCCGACGTTTCGGGGGTTGTTGGATTCAGCGCACTCAATCGTCGGGCTCGTAACGCAGCCGGACAAGACCGGGACGGGACATCATCAGCATCACAATCCGCTGAAGGAACTGGCGCTCGAACGGGGCTTGCCGGTGTTTCAGCCGGAGAAAGCCAGCGCAGCGGAATCGCTGGAAGTACTCGCGAGCTGGCAGGCGGATTTGTACGTCGTCGCCGCGTATGGGCAGATCTTATCGACGAAGTTGTTGCAGACGCCTCGGCTGGGCGCAATCAACGTTCACGCTTCGATCCTGCCGAAGTATCGCGGAGCCTCGCCGATTCAACATGCCGTGTGGCACGGCGAGCCCGAAACCGGGATCACGATTTTTCAGATCGTTCGCGAACTGGATGCCGGCGCGGTGTTGCTGATCGAACGAACGCCGATCGCTGCCGAAGAAACGTCCGGCGAACTTGAAGAGCGGCTCGCGCAGCTCGCCGTGCCGGTGTTGTTGCGAGTCGTCGATCAACTCGCGGCCGGAACGGCGACGCCGCAGGAACAGGATCACTCGCAATCGACTTACGCGCGGCGGCTGAGTAAAGCGGATGGGCAGATCGACTGGCGACGGACGGCCGAGCAGATCGCCTGTCATGTCCGAGCCATGCAGCCGTGGCCGAAAGCGTTTTCCTTTTGGGAGCGTCCGCAAGGCTCGCCGCAGCGAGTCATCGTTCCGCGTGTGAGCGTGATCACCGACCGCAGCGAGACCGCACCAGGGACGGTGCTCGCGTCGTCGCCGGGGCAATTGATCGTCAAAGCGGGACAAGACGCCGTGTCCATCGAGCAGCTTCAGCCCGAAGGAAAACGTGTCATGCCGACGGCCGAATTCCTCAAAGGGCATCCGATCAAAGCCGGACAAACCTTGGCGAGTCTGTCGTAAGGTTCACGCAGAGCCGATTGAAGGTCCGCAGCACGACCGGCATACTCCGGCGTCTTTCGGCTTTTCCGTTGTTGCCGCGACAAGAGTTACGTAGCCATCACGCTCCGCGTGATGAGCCGGTTGCTTCACGGGGCGTTGAGGGGCGTTCGGCTCGTCACGCGGAGCGTGACGGCTACGTAAGGGCGGCTTGCGAATTCTCTGCAAACAAGTCTGTTTCATTTCGAGTACGTTTTCATCATGGCACGCGGCATCCTGCAATCTGGCGACGTTGGACAGCAACCTGCGCCGCTTCACTACATCATGGTGGTGGAGGATAATCCCGAGTCGGCTCGCAAGACGAAGGCGATCCTTGAAGCGGTCGGCCACGAAGTGAAGATCTTCAAAGACGGTGGGCAAGTTCACGGAGGCATCTCGATGCAACGGCCGGATGTCGTACTCTTGAAGTTGATCCTGTCGGGCGAAAGCGGCTTTGAGATTTGCGAGCGGCTCAAGAAGCTCGATCGGTATTTGCCGATCCTGATTTACACGGAGATAGAACTCGAAGCCTCGCAGCAATTAGCATCGAAGCTCGGTGCTGACGGATATCTCTCGAAACCCTGCCAGCCGGAGATGCTGATTCAGACGATTCGCGAAGTGGCCGAAGCGGCCTGGGAACGTCAGGCCGACGAACGCGAAGGGAAGGAAAAAGGGGAGATCCGTTTTCGTTGCAAGTGCGGACAGAGGCAAAAAGAGAAACTGGAAAATCGCGGAAAGATGGTGACCTGCTCGAAATGTCAGGCGACTGTGCCAATCCCCGAACGCAGCGTTCACGCGATGATCACTCGGTTGGCGGACGCAGCGAATGCCAACACGTTGAATGACCCGACGCGGTTCCTTTCGGTGAAGTGTCAGCACTGCGGCACTTTCTACAAACTCTTCTCGGCCGATCTCGAAAAAGCTCGTACCTGCCCTCAATGTCAAAAGCGGCAGATCGGCGCGTTGTCGATCATCGGTGCCCCGTTGTCACGAGCGGCACTCGCTAGCTCGCTCCGCGTGCTGCGGATTCTGACCGGGCCACTGAAGGGGAAAAAGATGATGCTTCCCGATCGCGAAATCACGCTGGGCAGCGATCGGTCATGTTCGGTGAAGCAATACGAAGAGGGGATCGCACCGCAACATTGCACGCTGAAGCCGACGCCGCTGGGCATCCTCGTCAACGACCTCGATACGGAAACAGGAACGTTCATTGACGACGAACGCATCACTGGCGAAACGCTGCTCGGTCCTGGCGGATTGCTCAGCGTCGGCCCGATGAAATTTCGGCTGATCGGCGAAGACCGCGACATCAACGCGACCAACTTCCACGACCCGAAGAAGGCGAAAGCCGAACAAAAGGCGGCTGACCGTGGGGTCGCGCTGTTTCTCTCCGACCGGCCCACTGCCGAAGAAGCCGCCTCTGTGATTCAGGCTCACTGGGACATCATCCGCAAACGAGCTGGTCTGCAAGCAATCCAGAACAACGCCGAAGAGGTGTAATTACTGCGGAACGTTCAAAATCGGCTCATCCGACTTACCGCAGGCCACGGAAGCGGACGCAGCCGGTGACAAAAAAGACCGTCGAAAAGCCGAGCAACAGCAAACAGGATTTGACGATCACACTCAAATCCGGCTGCGGGTTCGTGAGCGCTTCAAGGTACGCATTCAGCGACCAGGCGTGTGGCGTGATGAGGCTGATGTGCCGCATCACATCGGGCATCCACTCGCGTGGCACGAAGCAGCCACCGATGCCCGCCAATGAAATCACGATCAAATTGGAATAAGACGACACCTGTGCGTCGGTGCGGACACTCGTTGCCACCAACAGACTGAGACTCGTGGCGGCAATCGACGTGCAGACTATGATCGGTGCCAGCAACCACGGACGCTCGCCCCACGACATGTCGAACAACATCCAGCCGAACACAAACAACGCCAGGCTCTGCACCAGTGAGATCACAAAATACGGCAGTGTCTTGCCGATCAACAAGTTGAGCGGAGTCAGCGGAGTCAGCCGTAGTCGGCGCAGCGTTCCCAGCTCACGTTCCGCAATAAAAGAACGAGCCATTACGTTCACAAGAAAGAATGCGAACATCACCGTGTAACCCGGCACCAAGCGGTCATAGAGCGCCCCGCTCGATTTGCGTCCGGCAGCGATCGAAGGAGCTTGGGCAATCCGACTCTCATCAGCCCCAGCACTCGCGGCATCATCTTCGGCAGCCGCCACTTCCATGTTGTGGATCAGCGCCCGACCGAGATTGTGTTTCTTCGCGACTTCCGGAAAGACATCCTCCAACGTCAGCGACAACAGGCTGTCGGACACCATGTTGCTGATCCAGTTCCAAGACGCCTTCGTATCGACGCTGATATCCAATCGACTGAGTCCGCCAGCCAGTCTTCCCTTCCCCTTTTTACGAGCGAAGAAATCTCGAAGCTGCAACTCATCAACCCGCTTTTGAAACTCCGGACCAATCGTCATCAGCAGCGTGATTTCACCGGAAAAGACCGCATGCTTCGCGACAGCCGAGTCGGTATAGGCAATGACTTGAACCTCACTTCGCTCGTCGAGCTGCGTGCGAATCCGCTGCGCCAGTTCGCCACCGTCGCGATCGATCCACGCGACTTTGATGACCTGATTGTCGGCTCGCCAACCGAGCATCTTTCCGGTTGATAGGCCAATGATGCTGATGAAAATCAGTGGCAACAGCAGCAACACTGCCAACGATCGCCGATCGCGAAACTGCAATCGCAAATCTTTCCAAGTCAGATGCCACCAGCCCATGCCGCTTACTCCGAAATGTCGCAATCGAATGCTTCAATCTCTCAATCGCCGCCCGGTCAGTTCCAGGAACAGTCGCTCCAGACTCGACTGGCGAGTCTCGATCGAAACCAACTCCGCATGTTCTGTGTCGAGCGTCGATAGCACGCGACGTAATTCACTAATCAAACTCTCTGTTGTTGAACTCGCCACTGATTTCTGGAGCAACAACCGAGCTTCATCGGATGCTCCAGAACCATTCGCTGTGGCCACTGAATCGGCATCAATCAGATCATGCAGCCGTTCGCGGGCCAGCGGCGACAATCCTCGGACTCGCAATGCCAATTGCTGATGTAGTCGGCTGAGGAGTTCATCGAGCGGTCCCAAGGCGAGCATCTTGCCATGATCGATGATCGCGACGCGGTGGCAAATCGTGGAGACTTCCTCCATGTAGTGGCTCGCGTAGATGACGGCCATCCCGCGTGACGCCTCTTGGCGAACGCAGTCCAGTAAGTGCGAACGCGACTGTGGATCGACTCCCACGGTGGGCTCATCAAGGATCAGTAGCGTTGGTCGATGAATCAAAGCGATCCCAAAATTCAGCCGCCGTTTCATCCCACCGGAAAACGTTCCCACTTCCAAATCGGCGCTCGAAGTCAAACCGATTTCATCGAGCACTTCGCCGCAACGCCGTTTGAGCTCGCCACGATCCAGGCCATACAAACGGCCGAAGAAATCCAGGTTCTCTCGTGCGGTCATCTCTGGATAAATCGCGAGATCTTGCGGGACGACCCCCAGAAACCGGCGACTCTCTTGCGTGAGAGATGTTCCCGAGTGGCCATCAAACTGGACTGTGCCGGAATCAGGTTCGAGCAGTCCGGCGATCATCAGCATTGTCGTCGTCTTGCCCGCTCCATTCGGCCCCAGCAGCCCAAGAATCTCTCCTTGCCGCACTTCAAAACTGAGACCATCGACAACGAGTGTGCTGCCAAAACTCTTCCGCAATTCAACAACTTCCAGCCGACTCATTCTCAGACCCTATCGCGAACCACCACGCTACAAACCCACAACCAGGGCGTGAGCCGACACAGCCGTCACTGCGGCAGCCACGCCCACGCGAACATTGTCGTTGATTCGCGACGGCAATGACTCGGCGACGGCAGCGACGGCGGCGGCCGAGAAGCCAAAGATCAACGCGGTTGACCAAGCGGCTTGTGGGTTCGACTCGGCCCAATACGCCAATGATGAGAGAGGGCCGCCGAAGCTCACAAAGGCTGCCATTCCCACCCACGTCTTTTCCTTGTTCCAAGCGAGACGCGGCCCGCGAAACAACATGCCCAACGTCGTCGCCATCCCATCGCCAAACGCCAACACGCACAGAACCAACATCCCCAACTCGGCATGTTTCGGAAACAGCATCAACGTCAGCAGCGTGGCCCCCGCATACCCGAAGACCGCACCGAGTTCGTTCAATTCACCAGCTCGACGAATCGACTTGAATCGCCACAGCAGCGAGCTGGTGATGATCAGCATGATCCCTGCGGCGATCACTTGAAACGTCACCGAAAGCGGGTCTTTGTGCGGATAGATATACGAAGCGATTGGAAACAGGCCGGGACTCATATGCCAAAAACGCCGCTTCAGTTCTCTGAGCGGGATCGTTCCCGGAAGCTGTAGAAAACGTCGAGCCACCTTCGGCGTGTCGATACGAACCTGCTCCCCTGTCATCGTTTCACACCACGATGATTCGGAGGGTGGCGCGGAGGAATTCGCATGTGTGCTGACTGTCGCCTGTGAGGAAGTCGCCTGTGAGGAATTCGGCTGCGACATAAATGCTGCACCTTGCGTCGTGCGACCAAGATCTGCCAGCGAGCGAACAGAGTCCGACCGCAGAAATGAAAACGACTAAGGAATTGGTACGAAATAACTTCCCGTGAGCGGCTGGGCGCTAGCCGCCGGTG
>JANNDA010000199.1:0-12598 GCA_031387195.1 Planctomyces sp.
CATGAATAATCCCGGCTAGCCGGGATTATTCATGGGACGGGGGAAATCTCCCGCAGGGTGTTTCATACAAGCCCGACGCGCAAGCGAGTGAAGTTCGCCGCAGTCACTCGCTTGCGCTTCGGGCTTGTATGAAGACAGGAATAATCCCGGCTAGCGCGTTCCGGCTTATTCCTGAGAGCATGGTCGGGCAGTCCCCGTTGGAAACTTCACGCGGTAGGGCAATTCCTTGGGGGCGTACTCCGTTCGCAGATGTTGCAGAAAGGCCGAGCAATTCGCCATCCAAACTTTGTCGGTGGATTCCAATTGGCTTTCGGTGATGCCGATCCGCTCCAGCGCACTCTTGAAATCTCCGGCATCCATGATCGCCACCACATGCGCCTTCCGGGCTTCACCGAGGTCGATCGCCAAGGAATCTTTATTGCCCTCGGCTTTCACAACTTGGCGGTCGATGTCGAGGATGAGAGTCGAAAGATATCGAGCGGCTTGATCCGCCAATTCGACGGGGCGAACCTTGGTCTTCGCCTGCTCTCGCAAGACGGGTTGATCGCAAGTCGCGACCAACCAGGCCAGTTTGGAGCGACCGACGGCGACCCACCGCCGTCCCCAATGAGGGCGCTGCTCCGCATCGAAGTCCGCTGCCAAATGTTCGCCCACTTCCGCGAACTGCGACTCCGTCACTTCGATCACCGCTTGGGAAAGGTCGGCGATCCCGTTCTCGTAATCGAGTGACTTCAAGGTCGAACTCGCCAAGCCACGCAGAAGCCTGGCGGATCGTGCCATGCCGTCATCTTCTGGTGATAGCGCGCCTTCGATGACCAAGGTCAACTGACGAATTGACTCGCAGTAGAGTTGGTCCGCCTCCGTTTGATTTTTCGTGGTTTGTGCGGAGCCGAACGCTTCACGCGAGTCGGGCAGGGCCTTTTCTCGAATCGCCTTCAAGTGGTTTTGGGCTTCGAGCAGATTCGGGGCGTCGGCGAGAGCCCCCTTAAAATCTCGAACCGCCTCCAACAGGGGTTGAGTTGTCTTGTCGGTTGAGGCAAGCGATTCGTGCCACAGACCGCGAGCCAGCCGCATCGCCGATCGCGCTTGGAGCACTTCCGATTTCGTCGGCGGGACGAGTGTGTCCGATGGCTGCTGTCCCAACGCACTCACCGCATCGTCGAAGTCTTTTTGAGAGTCCTTGAATCGCTTGGCCGTGTCCGTCACGGAGTCTGATTTCATTTTGGCCCACGCCAACTGGATCTGACCACGATCGAGCAATACAGCAGGACGATGTTGCGTGGATGAGCCATCAACGAGATGTTTTTGGAGCAATTCGTCGAGCATCTCGATGGCTGCGTGGAATCGTTCTCGGCCCGGGCGAGCCTCTTCGTTGGCTTCGTGTGACGTCTTGCGGACACGCGCCTCGCACAACCACTCCTTGAGTTTGACCTTGTCATTTGGCTCAATGGCATCGTCCGTACCAAGTCTCTTGTACCAAGTCTCAAGCACCTTGAACGCCTCAGCGTGTTGTTCTTCGGCGGAGTGCTGCTTGGCGAGATCGAACACCTTCCGAAAGATCTCGACTTTCGCCGCGTTGACGTTGAACTGGGAACTCTCGGACAGAACTTTGGCCACTGTCTGAAACGCTGTTTCGACCTCGTCTTCGAGTTTCGCCAAAGCGCCCTTGAGATCCTTTCCACTGGCGAGATCGAGCGCCT
The DNA here is from genome assembly GCA_031387195.1 of Planctomyces sp. GTDB lineage: Bacteria > Planctomycetota > Planctomycetia > Planctomycetales > Planctomycetaceae > SXKJ01. Next base: position 1,701 of record JANNDA010000199.1, read on the forward strand.
CTTTCCGCAGTTCCTGGGCCAGTTCCTGGCGAATGCGACGTGGTTCCTCCGCGTCCTTCAATGGCACCTCTGAGTCTTTCGGCGACTCCTCCGCGTCCTGCGGCGAGCTAGGTGACGTCGGGGCAAACGCGAAATCGAGTTGCCCTGTCAGCTTGACTGCTTCGGCAACCTTTCGCTCCTTACGCAGTTCATCAACTTGTTTCAGTCCTTCGTCCAGAAGCTTTTGGATTTCATCGTCACGGTTCAACCAGACGCGGGTCAGTGGATGGCTCTTTTGGAGAGTGGTCTTCGCCTGCTTGAAGTCTTTTTTGGCGACGCATTTTTTGACGACGTTGTCGATCCGCTGGGAAATGACTCGGCCATAAAACAGGGCGCTGCCAGCCGCAACCAAAATGCCGACGGCCAGGACCAGCACGACCTTCGGTGGCCCGGACGCTTTTGACTTGAACCGAGCCTTCGGTGGCGAGGCTGGTGCGATCGAGCTGGGTGCCGCAGCCGGCAACTGGGATCGCAGCCAATCTTGCTGCATCTGCATCGTCATATTGGATTCATTGTGTCCGCCAAAACCAGCGGGAGCCTGCGGCTGTGGTTGTGCCTGCGGCTGTGGTTGGGAAGTCGGCGACATCGTTTGATCCGAGCCGATCGGAGTTCTCGGACCAACGTTCCGCGGATTGACCGACGGAGATTGGTCTCGTTCCGGCTCACGCGGTCGTTGATCAGTGGCCGGTGGCAGAGCGGGCACAGTCTCCCGGCGCGGCGGTTCGGCGACGCGGCTGGCGAACGCCGGCTCTGAAGCGTTGGACAAAAGCGTCCCCGTCGATTGCTCGCGAGCGGAACGATTCTCTGGAGGAGGCGCGGCCGGACGCGGCGGCTCTGTGTTCGCAGGCAGCACGGCAGTACGTGGAGGAGAACTCGGAGCAGCGGGCTTGGAAGGCTCGTCCCCCATGCCTGACCAGAGGCTGAGTTTTGGGTTGACCGTTTGCAAAATGGCCTGCGACTCGTCGAGCATGGCCCGCGATGCGCCCGAACCTTTTGGCGGTGCGACGTAGGTGTCCGTGCCATGCGGCAGCGCGTTGTACGGAATCTTGTCGTTTCGAGCCGGTGGCGGAAACGTGCTGGGGAACATGTCGCTGGCAGGCAACGCGGTCGTAGCACTCGGTTGTTTCGGGGGTGACGCCGGCGCTGGGACACTCGGCGGCAAGTTGGCTTTCGGTGGCGTTTGGCTGACCTTCGGCGCTGGTGGATTCGCACTGCCGAAATCATCGCGCTGCAGCTCTTCGAGATCCGAAAGCTTCAGTCCCGAGAGCGTGCGCGTTTGAAAGTCGCGATAGGCCATCTCGTAAGACTCGACGAATTCTTTGATCGAACCGGGCCGACCATCGGGCGACTTCGACAAACAGCGCAAGATGATCGATTCGAGATACGAGTCGATGTTGAGCTGGTCCGACACATCTCGAAAACGCGGCGACGGTGTCTTGGCGACATGCAGGGCGTATGCGGCCAAGGACTCGCCGCTGTACGGAAACGGCGGCGAGCCCGACAAGAGTTGAAACACCATCGCTCCGAAGGCATACACATCGGACTGCGAAGAAGGCACCTTTCCTTGCAGTTGTTCCGGCGAGAGAAATTCGGGGGTACTCCGTCGCTCGCGAATCGCGGCGAGAATCAACGCCCCCGCGCCGACTTGCGACGCCAGCCCCAAGTCCGCGACTTGAAACTGAGGCTTACCGGAAGCCTCATCGACGAACACGTTGCCCGGATGCAGATGCAGATGCTGCAAATCGTAGTGCTTGTGAAACGCAATCAAGGGCGCGCTGACTTGACGGACAAAATCCAACACACGCTCTGCGGGCCACGAAGCGCGCACCTGAATCTGCTGCCCCACCGCACGCGGCATGACGACGTAACGCGTCTCTTCAAACCCGCCGACGTCACTCACCGCGACGGCCTGCGAATGCTGAAAGTCGGTCAACACGGTCACATCAAACGCCGAGTTTCCCCCCAGCTCCGCCGGCAGCAACCGCAGCATCACCGCCTGCCGAGTCGTGCCATCCTGCGCGACATAGACCGGTCCAAAACTTCCAACGCCCAACAAGCTCTCCAACCGATACCGGCCAGCAATGTCTTGTCCGACATAATTCGACCACGAGTTCATCCGGCATTCCTTCCGAGTTTCTGTCTCAACGAACGATCTCTACTTTGACTTGCGAAGATGTTTGAGAAACTCCACTGCATTGCCTGCCACGTCAACGTCTGTGGAATTTTTCAACTCTTCGAGCTCCATAATGAGCCACACTTCAATGCTGGAACGCATCGTTGAGTCACCGCCCTTGGAGGAGACCACATAGGCCCCATTGCAAACTTTCAAACGCAGGAACTCGCTGAGGACGCGACGGTCGGGATTCTGTCGGCCATATTCCCGCAGTTTGGACTCGGCGGACTGCATGGCAGTCATCCAAGTCTTCAGATCTTTTTTCTGTTCAGCGAGCGCGCCTGCGGATAAATGTTCGGCAACGGATGCCAGCGCGGATGCTTCGCTAACCACGCTCGGATCAGTCGCTCGACGAAGATCCAGAAACGTTTCAGGGAGCCATGAGATCGTCGCCGTTTTAGTCGAAGTCTCCGAGTTCGAGATCGTGTCGATGTGCAACTCCAAAGCCGAAAGACAGATTTGCATTCGCAGTTTTTCTTGCCGCGCTTCCTTGAAGTTCGGGTTCTTGTTGTAGGCACGAATGCCCTCGTCAGCCTCTTTGTATTTGTCGGATGCGGCCGCGAGCTTCTGCTGCATGGCTAGAATTGCCGCCTGCAATTGAATGGCTTCGATGCGGTGGTATTCGTAGGTCGGCGTCCGTCGGTTGTCGTCCGCAAGCTCAGAAAACATTCGCCGTGCCTCGACGACTTGGTCCCAAGCGAGCGCATATTGCTTGCTGTCTGAGAGAACGCGCGCGAGCGAGTATTGCGTCATGGCCAAATCGAACCGGAGTTCCACCGACTGGAGATCGTCTCGCAAGAGCCGTTCGTGGATCCGTTTGGTTTCGTTCAATCGCTCCAGCCGCTTTGCGAGTGTCTGCTCACTTGGCTGGCTGCGCTCCATCGCTTCGGCCATGGCGAGCGTCAAATGGCAACTTCCCAGTTGCCGCTCCGCATCCCGGCGATCAACCTCCGCAGGCAATCTTCCAATCGCCTCTCGCAAACTGGAGATCGCCGCTTCGAGTGGAGCGATCCCTTTGTCAGAGCTTCTCAAATATATCAATGCAATGCTGCGCGATTGGTGCAGCCGCGCGATCTCGGTTTCCAAGAGACAGTCCATCTTCTTGGACGACGACTGTCCGACTTGGATGTTGAGTGCCGCGTCGAATTGCTGGATGGCTTGCTCAAGCAATTGTTGAGTCCCTGCGGCGAGAGGCCGATCGGAACTGGAACGATCCACCTTCGCTCGATCCGCCAGGCTTTCACCCCACTGCCGGTGAGCGGCCACCAAATTCAACACGTGTTTCTCTCCCGCCTTCGAGTCTGTTGTCAGGCGGCGGTACTCGCGAACGGCATTTTCAAAGACGGCCCCTGCCTTCTCGCTCTCGCCAGTGAGATTGAGGAGCTTGGCTTGAACGACCAATAGTTGAGCCCAGGCTTCAAACGCCTCTTTCGCCTCAGAGTTGGCTTCAATAATCGGCTTGAGCTGTGCTAGCGCATCCTGCGCAATCCGTTTGCGAAAGTCTTCCATTCCCGGCACGTCCTTCAGGCCCGACTCGGCGGATCGGGTCAGAATCACGTTGACGGTCTCGATCGCGTTCTGCAGGCTTTGCTCGGCACGTTGACGTGCCGCTTGCGCCACCTTGCGCTGATCGTCGGCTTCTTTTTTTTCCTTGACCGCGATTGCTCGTTGATCGTCGGCTTCTTTCTTCTTGGCTTCCGCCTCCCGTTTTTTCTCGTCAGCGATTGAGCGCTGAACGTCGGCCTCTTTTTTTTCCTTCTCGGCGATTCCTTGTTGAATGACGGCTTTCTTCTTCTCTGCTTCTGCCTCCAGTTTTTTCTCGTTGGCGATTTTGCGCTGCTCGATTTCCTTCTGCTCGTTGTCCTTCGCGAGTTTTTCATTGACCTTGGCGATCTTTGCCAGGTTGGCTTGCTCTTGCGCGACGAAGACCGCAGAGACAGCCACCGACGCCAGTAGCAAGGCAATCGCGGCGGCCATTTTGGCGATCGTCGGGTTGCGATGACACCACTTGGTGAAACAGGCGAACTGCGAGATCGGTCGCGCCTGGGTCGGTTCGTGATGCCGGAACCGCCGCAGGTCTTCGGCGAGATGCTCGGCCGACAAGTAGCGATTCGTGCGGTCCTTTTCCAGACACTTCAGGCAGACCGCCTCCAAGTCGGGATCAACATTCGGATTGAGTTCTCGCGGTGGCACAGGCTCCGTGCTGCGGACTTGTCGGATCGTTTCCAGCAACGAGTCGGCCAGAAACGGAGGCTTGCCCGTCAACAAGTGATACAGCAACGCCCCGGTCGAATAGACATCGCTCCACGGCCCGATGTCTCGGCCATAAGTTTGTTCCGGCGGCATGTAACTGGGAGTTCCGGCGATATCGTCCTCGCCATTCTCCGTCGTGTCCTCACGTTCGACACGCTTGGCGATTCCAAAATCCGTGACGTGGGGCCGTCCCGAGCGGTCCAACAAAATGTTCGCCGGCTTGATGTCTCGGTGATAAACCGGCTGCGGCTGAGTGTGAGCAAAATGCAACGCGCGCGCAACCGCCTCGACAATCTCCGCCGCGCGTTGGGCGCTCATCGACTTTTCACGCACCGCGTCCGCCAGACTGTGGCCTTCGATGTAGGCCATCGCGATGTAGTACTGATCGTTGATTTTCCCGGCGTCGTAGATGCGGACGATGTTGTCGTGTTCCAGTTGCCCCGCGTTTTGAGCTTCCAGCAAGAATTGATCGACTTGACGTTCCGAAGCGAGCTGCCCCTCCAGAATCATTTTCAGGGCGACGATTTTGTCGATCGTCACATGCCGCGCGCGGTAGACCACACCCATCGCTCCACGAGCGATCTCATTCAAGAGTTCGTATTGTCCAAAATTGGCGTTGTGCTCGGTCCCCACTCTCCGTCGCTTGGGCAGCTTCTCCGGCGACATGGGCTGCGTGGACTCCAGCGCGCCACCGGGTGATTCAACGTGTGTCAGCGAGGGAATGACTTCGGTCGGCGCGTCGTCTTTCGTCACCGTCAACCGCGGGTTCGTTTCCGGCGGCGACGACATCAACAATGTTGATAGTGACGGGGACAGATGCGGGAAGCGTTCCAAATAATTTTCCAACGTGGGGAAGTCACCACATTCCATTCGCAATTGGAACTCGCGCGCGATCATTTCCGGAGGCAGCGATTCCAGTCCGCCGTCCAACGAACAATGTCGGACATAGTCTTCCAGCAACGGGGCTCGACCGCTTGGCTCCGTCGGAGCGTCTGGACTGGCATCTGTGTCGCTCATCAATTCGCGCTGCCGACTCCACATCTGCCAACGCAGAGTCTGGTCATGCAGGACCAAGAGCAACTGCATCGACTCGCGGACTTGCGGTGACTCGTTCTGAATCCGTGCAAAGAACTGCGTCAGGGGAATCGGGCTACCGCGTTTCCACGCGTCAAAAAAATCATTCAAGACTTGCTCGACGACATCGACTTTGACGGCATCGACACTGGCAAACAACGTTGGAAAGGAATCGTCCATCGAAGCGGTCTCTCTCGTTGTCTCACATTACACGTCCACGGCAACTTGGCACGCGGGGTCGTCTCGTAGAATAAACACCGGATCGGATCGGTCGCTTGGAAATTCCGCGCAGCGAATCCATGTGTCCCAGCCGAGTTGCGTGCCTCCCAAGCTTCCCACACCCAGCCGGCAGGAAGGGACTTCATGGGACTTCAGAATCAGTTGCACGTCCATGTCGAGTTCTAATCCGGCATATAACCGAGCCAGATGAGCCAGCGGCAGGTGTGCTGATCCAGACGGCAGGAACATGCGGAATTGTGAATACGTCAACGATCCGACTCGGATGCGAAACTTGCTTTGAGTGTCCCAAATACGTTCACCAACAATCGCCGTCGTCCCTAATTCCGTGTTGCCGCCGAGCACCAACTGAGTCTGATACTCGCGATCCAGCCGCAGCCATTGTCCAAAAAACTGCTGAATCTCGACGTGTACGCCAAAAAAATCTCGCAACATTGACTCCAGCCCGATGGCCGGACGGCGTGGCTGCGACAAATGACCGGCGTAAAAACGCAGCGTTTCATCGTCAAATTGGCGACGCCTGACAAGCTGCTCGTGGTTGCGAACTTGATATCGCAACGACGGGCTTCCCAAGCCCGACAAGTTGAGCAGTACCTCCGAAAACAAATCGATTCGCGGTCGCTCGTTGAGCGCAAAATCACGGACTCGCAGCGGCGTTTGCCAGTCGGGCCGCTGTTCGGTTTGTTCGGCTCGTTCGTAACCGATCCAAAAGCGGTATTTCTCCCAAGCGCGATAAAACAACGACGTCAACCGGTGATTGAACAGATCCAGAAAGTCCCGAAACGTCGTGTCCTTTTGACGCGCACGAGCCAGCACCAATTCCGTGTAAGTTCGCGGCAACGCTCCGGACGTGCCCGTCATCCCCAGAAACGACACCGTCATTCGCGCGGGGGCATTTTCACTGGGCTCTTGGAACGCATGGATCTCGCTCGCGGGAAATGCCACCGACTGATGAGCGCGGAACCGCACCACCTCATCACCGGGCGAAGCATCCTGGCCCACGGGGGCGCGATTGGACCAGAGCCGCTCCAGGACACGCACTGCCTGAAAGAAACTGAACGCATACGGTTCACGTGCCAGCCGCCGATCCACGCTGTTCGATGAGGAGACTTCGCTCATAGCAAAATCCGATCTCCGGCGCGGAATGGCCAGCGTTTCAATTCGGTATTCGATTGATTCAAGCGCGCGATCAAGCGCGTGGCGGAATTCAACGAGGTGTACCAGCCCAAGAAACGCTCCAGAACCGTCGCGAACAAGAACACGCCGGTGCCGGAGAAATTGTCTTCATTGAAGTGCATCGTCACTTCCACACCGCGACAAAAGCCTTGATGCACGCCGTCACGCAGCGGAGCCAGACACCGGCGGCTGGTCACGCGAGTGATCCCTTCGATGTTCAATACGGCGGTCTTCGTGCGCGTGTAGTCATACAGCTTCAACAAGTCATGCAACGCGGCCGCACCGTCTTCCGCATCGACCAGCGAAAGATGATTCAGCATCAAGTGCGAAATCAAACGCCAGCGGCTTTGCTCCAAGGGCAGCCGACAAGGAGATGTCGGGTTCACTACGGGAACGATCTTTTTCAGCGGAGCTTGTCCGGCGAGTTGAAATCCCCACGCTTCGCCGCCAGCAGATCGCAGTTGTCCGGGGACGTCGCGGTTCGAGCAGGTCGTCTTGAGCATCACCACATCCGCCGCCGGAAGACGAGGGTCAAAATCGAGATCCACGAATGACAAAAACAAATCCGTTCCGGCGTCGTTGAGTCGCACGGAGGGGCGACGGCTGGTATGCCAATAAGCCGTTTGCCCGCGCCGGTCGTCCCCATGTTTGAACGAATAAAACGGTTGATAGGTCGTCGTCCGACCGGTCTCCGTGTTCGTACTTTGCACGGCATCGACGGAGTACACCTCCATCGCGTTCGGATGCCGCACGTCCGGGATGACTTGGTACTCATGGCGAGTTTGCGTCAGCCGGATAGGGTCGGTGTCATGCGAAAACAAATTGATGATCGGAGTACACCCCAAGCGAAAGGTCTCTGCCGAAACTCGGTTCGCGATATTGTTGGCCGACTGATTCAGGAAGATGAAAATCTCGCACTCATTGCGAAACACTTCCGCGCTGGTCACGTCGAGCCCGGTCAGGTCAAAGAACAGGAACTTCTGTGGAAACGCGAAGTACTCGGTCAGCAAGCGATACCCCAGAAACGATTGATTCCCGTAGGGCAACAGTCCTTCATCGACCGAGAAACCCGCAGCTCGCAGGCAGCTCGCAGGCAGGACGACTCCCTCGGACTTCTTCGCCGTCTTGGGGCGAACCAGAATTTCGGTGGCGTGATTGAACAGCAACTCGTAAAGCGTGTGAACGGTCGGCTCGTCGCCGCTCAGAAAGAATCGCAACTGGTCGATTTTCAGTTCCGGGAACGACGTGTTGCTGGCCGTCCGAAGTTCCAAACGGATCAGCGCTGGCGAGTGAGCCGATCGCGCCGGCGGCCGAATGTCGCTGCCGAACGGGGCCGTTTGAAAGCGTGCGTCCGTCAATTCGATCGGCCACAACTGCACCGGATACGCCGTGCGAAACCGACACGGAAGTCCGTCGATCTCGCGTGTGTACAGCGGACTCTTGGCCGGGATCGTGAAGCCCGTTGTGAGCTGGCCTTGTTCCAAATCCGGCACGAACTGCACGATCGCCATTGATGGAATCGGCGCGAGATAATGCGGGTACAACGTATTCAGCAACGCTTCGGTCAGCTCTGGAAACCCATCATCCAACTTCAAGCGAACGCGAGCGGTCAGAAACGCGAACGCTTCGATCAGCCGCTCGACGTGCGGGTCTTCCGATTGACCTGATTCGCGGTCGATGATCAGCCGATCCGCAATCTTCGGGCGATCGCGAGCAAACTCCAACGCCATGCGGCGAATGAATGCGAGTTCGTCGTTGTAGCGGCTTTCCAAACGGTCTGACATGGCGTGTTTCGTTAGCTCGATTTGACTTCGCAGGTGCCGGTCGCAGTCTGCACCACCGTATCAAACGAAATGGGAATCGGTTCGGGATCAAGCCATAACATGGCGTTAATTGTCAGGTGCAGGCTGCGCTCGTGAGAGGACTTTGGAGGCACAACGGTCACATCGACATGCCGCAGCCGAGGCTCAAACCGTTCGATGGTCCGTTCCACGGCACGACGCAAAAGATCGTGCTCTTCGATTCCGCCACCTCCCGTCGAAGTGAAGTCCGGCAGTCCGTAGGTCAACATCGACGTCGCTAACTCGTCGAGGTTGTCCGCCAAATCGGGCCGCGTCTGCCGCGAGTTCAGCAGCGATTCCAAATCTCGCTTGACCGTGTCGCGCAACTCGAACACACCCTGTGCCCGCGCCCATTCCGGTTCGACAGAGCGATCCGGTTCATTGTCGATCAACCGGTCGAGGATCGACGGTGTCAGTGCGATCGGATCGGTACGAGCCACGGCAGTCTCCCCAACGAAATGGCAACGACAGCGACTCTACTCGTGTGCGAGCGTCTCGCCAAGTTAGCCGAGTTGCGATGCCACGGTGGCACGCATCGCCTCTGTGAAATCTGTTGACGGCGCGTAGCCCAGTTGGCGGCGGGCTTTGTCGATGGAGTAATCCAGGTTCAGACCGAGGAACTTGATGCGGGCACCTGAAAGCAACGGAGCCTCTTGTTTGCCGAGTAAACGGTAAAGGCCCTCCATCAAGTTGGCGAGCGTTTTGGCCACGGGCAGCGGGACACATTTGTCGGGGATCGGCAGTCCGGCGCTTTCACAGATCGTACCGATGAACTCGCGGCGCGAGACCAAACGATCGTCGGTGATATTGAACAGTTCGCCGACGACATCGTCCTTTTCAATCGCCAGGAAAATTGCTTCCACCAAATTACCGACGAACGTGTTGTTGAGCAGTTGCTGACCGGTCCCCAAGAATTTGAAGCCGCCGCTTTTCAGCCGGGCCAAGACCTTTGGGATGATCGTGCGGTCGCGCGGACCGTAGATGAATCCAGGACGCAGAATGACCGCAGGCAATTGCCGATCGCGAATGTGTTCTCGCACCAAATTTTCCGCTTCGACCTTCGTCAGCGTGTAACCGTCGATCCCCGTCATGCTGACCGGCTCGAACTCATCGGTGCCGTAATGGTCGCGCGCGGGGTACACGCCCAGCGAGCTGATATGCACAAAACGCTTGAGCGTGCTTTGCGATTCGACGGCCTCCAACAAGTGCCGCAGACCATCGACGTTGACGGTTCGATATTCCGCCGTCGGTCCCCAGTCACCGACTTTCGCTGCGCAGTGAACGACAACCGAAACGCCGTTTGCCGCACGATGCAGTGAGTCGCGAATGGTCATGTCCCCTTCGACTAACTCGACGCCCCAACCGGCGAGGTCGGTGCATTGACTCGGCCGGCGAACGACCGCGCGAACCTTGTGTCCTTTTTTTCGCATCTGCTCGGCAACGTGGCTGCCGACGAGTCCGGTGGCTCCGGTGACCAAAATCAAATCGCTGTCGTTGAGCGTCACGAATGAAGCCTCTCTTGCGGTGATGACAAACTCTTACTTCTTCATGGCCCATTTGGCTCCGCGGTAGGCGGAAAGTTGGGTGGACTTGGATTTCAAGGCGGCTTCGAAGTGAGCTTTCGCCGCGTCCGGTTGTCCGGCGAGGAGTTTGCGTTGACCAACGAAGAATTCGGCTTCGCAAGATTGTGGATCAGCCGCTCTGGGGTCCGTCGTGTTGATCGCTTTGCGCAGGTCAGCTTCCGATTGTTTGTCTGCCAGATAAACCAACAGTGCGTCACCCCACTGCCGTTTGGCGACGGGGATCGCGATGTCCGCAGCAAGCTTCGTGTCGGCCTGCGCCTTTTGACCGAGATGCAACATCGTCAAATAACGCCAAGGGATCATGAATCTAAGCTGCGAATCAAGCTCATAAGCCTTATCGAATGCCACGAGGGCCTCCGGCATTTTGCCTGCGAAGAAGAGGGCGAATCCTAGTTCTGCTTGGCCGACGGCGTTCTTGCTGTCCCATTTGAGGACGTCGTTGTAATCCTTGATCGCACCTTCGAGGTCGCCTCGTGAAAGTTTGCTACCCGCTCGCAAGCTAATCACCATCGGCTGGGCGGC
>JANNDA010000230.1:0-4316 GCA_031387195.1 Planctomyces sp.
GCCAACCGGGATTATTCATGGCCTTTTTGTAACCCGAAGCGTCAGCGAGGGCGTCGTCACGGGTCGCCCTCGCTGACGCTTCGGGTTACATCGCGGCAGGCCGCTTCTCCCGATGAGTAGCCCATGAATAATCCAGGCCAATTCTCGTGGCGGCGTTTCGTTGAACTTCGAAGGTCGCTATTCAAATGAATGGAGGGCTGCGTCGAGCCGCAGCACTCCAGGGAAACCGAACCAACTGAGAAACCAACCGTGAAGATTCGGCAACTGCACATCAACCGCTTCGGCCACTTCAACGAGTGCGATCTCGTTTTCCCTGGCGATGGATTGCAACTCATCTATGGCCCGAACGAAGCAGGGAAGACGACGCTGCTGGAATTCTTGCGCGGGCTGTTGTTCGACTTCCCCCCGCGAACGCCCTACGACTTCGGTGGACAAGGCGAGATGGCGGGTGTCGCGACGCTCGAACTGCACGACGGCCGCACCGTCGAGCTGCGCCGCCGTAAGGGAAACAGGGACAAGGTCACGATCAAGATCGACGGCCAACTGACTGACAACGATGACACCGGTTGGTTGCGGCTGCTCGATCACGCAGATCGAGGCTTGTTCGAGTCGGTCTTTGCGTTCGGCCTCGATCAACTCAGCCAGGGCGAAGCGAGTCTCAAGCACGACAGCGTTCAATCGGCCCTCTTCGGCGGCAGCCTGGGCGGACTCAGCAGCCCGGACAAAGTGGTTACCGAACTGAGTCGTCAGGCAGACGATCTGTTCAAGAAGGGTGGCTCGAAACCCGCGATCAACGTGCTGTTGGCCGAACTCAAGCGACTGACGAAAGAGATCAAAGATCGTTCGCTCCGCCCGGCGAAGTATCACGAAGTCGAAGCGTCCGTCACCAAAGCGGCTGAGCTCGCTCAAACGCTGCATCAACAGGTCGATCAACTGCGGCGCGAGCATTCAAAGATTGAGAAGCGAGTCCGTGCTTGGCCGAAGTGGTGGGAGTTGCAGCAGCGTCGCGACGCCGTCGAGCAGGCGGCTCGCCTGCTTAGTGAACCGGGTGAAATCACAGGCGAGCCGCCTGTGCTACGAGCTTCGCACATCCCGACTGACGCGCGGCAGCGGTATCAAACTCTCAGCAAAGAATTGAGGTCGCTCGCCGACGAACAAGCGAAGCGAACGACTGAGATCGAGCAGACCGAAAAAAACCTGGCCTCGTTGAAGCTCGATCCCAGCGCCGTCTCGTACCGATCCGAGATCAAATCGTGTCTCGAACTGCGGCAGTCGTTCATCGAAGCGCAGGAGCAGCTTCCCGAACGCAAACGACAACGCGAGGCGATGCGACTGCTGATTGATCGCGAGTTGGCCGAACTGCGTCCCGGTTGGAGCCACGAAGACCTGCGTGCCTTCTCCGTCGATATTGCCACACGCGCGGAAATCGACCGCCTGAGCAACGACCGCCTCGAGCGAACGAAATCGCACACGACGCTCACGGCCAAGCGAGACCGTGACGTCACCGACCTCGATCGGATGCGAGATGAACTGGCCGCAGTCGGTTCGCCGCACGATGTGACGGCGATCGCAGCCGTGCTGGCTGACGAGACCGACTTCGTCGCGAACCGAAAGCAGTCGGAAAGCTCGCATAGCGAACTGACAAAGTTGGAGCGAAAACTTGCGATGCAATGCCGCAAGCTCTCGCCGCCATTGGCTGGCGAGACGCTGACTCCTCACGACTTGCCCGTTCCGCGCGCTGAGACCATCACCGAGCTCAAGACGCGATTCGCCGACATCCGCGAGCAATTACGAATCGCGAGTGACTCGGTCGAAAAGGACGAAGTCGAGCAGCGCAAGATCGAAGAGACATTGGCCACGGCGATGTCGAGCCACGTCGTCCCCAGTCTCGACGAACGCGATACCGCTCGCGCACGACGCGATGCTGGCTGGAACCTCGTCCGTCAGAAATTCATCGCGGGTGAGCAAGCCGACGACGGCATTGCCGCATGGTTGAGCAGGGACTCCGTCACATCGCTCCCCGATGGCTACGAGCAAGCCGTTCGCGTCGCCGACAACATCGCCGATCAAATCTATGACAACGCGAACGAAGTCGCCGAGCGCGAGGGTTTGCGCCGACAGCTCGCCACGCTCGCCACGCGACTCGATCAAAAGCGGCAGCGTGGCAAGGAACTCGAACGACAGCAGTCCGAGTGGCAAACGAAGTGGCGCGCACTCTGGCAACCATGCGGATTCGAGCCGCTCGCTCCCGACGCGATGCTCGGTTGGCTCAACGATCGCGATGCCGCGTGCGCAACGATCAACCAACGCGATGAACTGTTGGAAGAACAATCTCGGCTTGATGAACGAATCGCATCGTTCGAAGGCAGTCTCCGCGAGGCATGCGGTCGCTGGACCGTAGAGCGGGCGGCTCGCCTGCTTGGCGATCAGACTGATATCCCGGCGGAAATCACAGGCGAGCCGCCTGTGCTACGACTGCTGCAACTGGCCAAACAGGCGGTCGAAGAGGCCAAGGACCAACAGCGTCGCACGACCGAGTTGCAGAAAGAAATCCGGCGGCTCGACAAGCAACTCGCGAAGTACGACGACGATTTGAAAAACCTCACTGCGCGTGAGACAACCGCAAACGCCGAATGGACAGCCGTGTTGAGCCGTCTCAATCTGCCCGCCAGTTGGAGCGTGGAACTGGCTCGCGAAGTAATCGACAAGTTGAGTGCGACGCGAGTCCGTCTCGATGCGCTCCCCGGCGAAGAGGCCCGCATCAGCGCGATGCAGTCGCGCATTGATGAGTTCGATCGACGAGTCCGTTCGCTGTGTGAGGTTCTCGAATCAACACTGCTGCGCGACCCGCCGGAACTGGCCATCGAGAAGTTGACCGAGCAAGTCGAACGCGCGGTCGAAGCACAACGGAAGCATGACGACCTCTCACAAAAGCTGTCCGCCGCGCGCGAGCAATCGAAGTCGCTGAGCGAGCGTCACAACAAACACGACTCCGAACGAACCAGCTTGTTCGCACTCGCCAACGCTACGAACGAGGCGGTATTTCTCGAAGTCGTCTCACGCGCCGAGAAGGTCGTCCAACTGGACCTTGAGATCGAGCAGCTTCAACGCGAAGTCGATTTGATCCGCGCGGGAGACGATCGCGATGAGTTTGAGCAATCAATATCAACTGGCGAACTGGTCGTCTTGCAAGGACAGGAACGCGATCTCCTGGAAGCATTGAAAGTGGCGGAGTTGTCTCGCAAGACGGCTGACGGTGAGGAAGCACTCGCCCGTGACGCACTTGCCCGGCTGGACGGTTCGGGCGAAGTCGCAAGCCTCACCGAAGACCTGTCGCGCAAACGCTCGCTGCTCGCCGCCGAAGTCGATCGCTACATGCCGCTGGTCTACGCGCGGCATCTGCTCAACGCGGCCGTCAGTCGCTTCGAGAAAGAGAACCAACCAGAGATGATCAAGACTGTCTCGCGACTGCTCGGCCAAATGACCGGTGGCAAGTACGTTGAGTTCGACCGATCGGGCAGCGGCAAGCAGCACGTCCTCGTCCGTCAATCCGGTGGCGGTGAAAAAACTCCCGAACAACTCAGCACAGGCACGCGCGAGCAACTTTACCTGGCAATCCGCCTCGCCTACGTCCTGCACTACTGTGAGAAGAATCAACCACTGCCGATCGTCATCGACGACGTGCTGGTCAACTTCGACGAGGCGCGAACTCGGCAGACGTTGATCGCGCTGGCCGACATCTCAAAGTCGGCTCAAGTGCTGTTCTTCACCTGTCATCCCCACATGGTGAAGTTGGCTCAAGACGTCGTTCCGGGGTTGATCCCGATCGGAATCTGAGTCGCCGAGAGTCTGTGAAGATTGACGTAGGATAAGCTTCCAGCTTGTCGGAACTGCTTTTGAAGGTGACAAGCTGGAAGCTTATCCCACGAAAAGTTCACAGACTCGGACTCAAGCCAAGATTTCACGAGTCACGTTGCCAGCCACATCGGGTAGCCGGTGATGTTGTGATCGCGTCCATCCGGGCCTTGAGCGGTTGGCATACGTCCGAACTCGCTGCCGAACAGAACCAGCGTTTCATCGAGCTGGCCGAGATCGTCCAGCAGCGCGGTGGTGGGTTGATCGGTGGCGGCAGAGTTCCTGGTCAGGTCGCGATGCAGATTGTTTTGCTGATCCCAGCCGGGATGACAGACCTCGACAAAGTAGACTCCCGCTTCGGGCTAGGCTCTGTCCCGCAAATGGTAGAGACCTCGTAGGACGGGCACTCTTGCCCGTCATTTTACGGTGATTCGACGGGCAGGAGTGCCCGTCCTACGGAT
>JANNDA010000314.1:0-1602 GCA_031387195.1 Planctomyces sp.
GCCATCAGCCCGAAGCCGTGCGTCAGCGTTTGATACATGCGGAACGGATCGCTGCCGTTCTTGAATTTCCCTTCGGCAAACTTCAGCGATGTCGGCAGCGAGCCTGGTTGATCCTTGGTCCCGTGGCAGTTGATGCAAAGCCGGCGAAGGAGAGCCGAACTTCGTCAACTGGCACGGCATCAATTTCGATGGTCGGCATCAAGCTCACCCACAATTGGTGGGCTCCGTGCAGATCGCAAACCCGAACGGCCCCGGCTGGGCGAATCCGGAGACTGGCCAGTTCGAGGATTCGCGAGTGCTTGGCCGCGATGGCCGTCGATACGGGCCGCTGCCTCGTTCGTGGGGCAAGTATCGCGGGCTGTATCAATTCGGCGAACAGGTAGTCGTGTCGTACTCGGTCGGCGAGACGAACATTTTGGAGATGCCCGGAGTCACGCCAAACAAGGCGTCCCCGATCTTCACGCGAACCTTTCAAGTGGGGCCTCGGCCTCGCGAACTGACGATGCTTGTCGCAACGTCTCCATCAGTCGAATTGCGGGTCGAGGAAATCGCGATCGATGCGGACAACAACAGATCGCGCGGTCGTGTCGCATTACTCGTCGCGCCCACGCAGGGACGACGTGCGACGCTCGCCTTCAACGGTCGGACGCATCTGGAAGTTGCGAGGCCGGAAGACTTTGATTTGACCGGCAAGGATTACTCGATCGTCGCGCGGATTCGGACGAAGCGCGGCGGCACGATCTTCTGTCAAACGAAAGCCGAGGGTCCGTGGGTTCCGGATGGAAAGAGCTTGTTTGTACGGGGCGGCAAGTTGTGCTTCGACATCGGCTGGGTCGGCACTGTCAGTTCAAAGACGGATGTCGCTGACGGCAAATGGCACGATGTCGCGATGACTTGGACGCAGAAGACCGGCCGAGTGCGATTGTTTGTTGATGGCAAGCTCGACGGCGAAGGAGCGCTCAGGCCAAAAGAGGAAGTCGTCGGGCAAGTTGTTCGCATTGGCTTCACGGCGGCGAATTTTCCCGAGCGACAGTCGTACCTCGATGGTGAGATGCCGGAGTTGAAATTCTTTCAGCGCGACGTGTCTGCGGAGGCGACTGCCACGCCGGCGAAGAAACTCGGCGAGCAATCGCTTGTCGCTCACTGGCGATTCGACAAGACCGACGGCGACAGCGTTTCCGACGTGACAAATCAGGGTCACGTTGCGCAAAGTCAGGGATCGTCTGAGCAAAGCGCTCCGTCAACGATTGCAGCAGGACTCGCTCCGAATGTTCTCGGAGCGGAGTGGGCACGCGGATCAAACGGTTCACTGCTGCTGAAATTATCCGCCGGAAAAGAGCCGTTGCAGTTCACGCTCTCGACGCGAGTCTTATCGCAAAAGGTCGTCGAGGCTGATGACTTGGCTGCGCTCATCGACTCGCCGTCGGTAGAACTCTCGGCACTGACTCACGGCGGCCCGCGCCGTTGGCCGGAGGTGCTGACGTCAAACGTGGTGCTCGGTGCGGACAATGGCCCGTTCGCAGTCGATGTGCTCAATCCGCCAGTCAACAATCCGTGGCTCTGTCAGATGCGGTTGACCGGATTTGATTTCTATCCAGACGG
>JANNDA010000319.1:0-3544 GCA_031387195.1 Planctomyces sp.
CGAAGTTTTTCGTTTGTCCGGCGAGACTGCGTCCATTGCGGATCTCTACGGCTTGAACAATCCCATCACGAAACCGTTCGGCGAATCGTGCCTGCTCGCGCGGCGCTTGGTCGAACGAGGCGTCCGCTTCGTGCAACTTTATCACGGCGGCGGAGGTGGCGGCTCGTGGGACGCGCACGCCAACTTGAAGGACAACCACGGCAAGCTCAGCCCGATGGTCGATCAACCGATCGGCGGCCTGCTGCGCGACCTCAAGCAGCGCGGCCTGCTCGACGAAACGATCGTCGTCTGGGCCACCGAATTCGGCCGCACTCCCGGCGAAGAAGGCTCGAAAGGCCGCGACCATCACCCCTACGGCTTTTCCTGCTGGCTCGCCGGCGGCGGCCTGAAAGGGGGCCTCGCTCACGGAGCGACCGACGAAATCGGCTTCCACGCCGCCGAACACCGCCACTACGTCACCGACATCCACGCCACCGTGCTCACCCAACTCGGCCTCAACCCGCGATCGCTCGAAGTGCCCGGCAAGAAACGGCTGGAGATCGAGTTCGGGAAGCCGATTCGCGAGATCATTGCGTGAGACGCTGTCGAGCGTCTGTTCTTTCACCGTCGCTTGGAGCTTGAGCATGGCCGAATTAGTTGATGTCGTGATTTCCG
Organism: Planctomyces sp.; assembly: GCA_031387195.1. Classification (GTDB taxonomy): domain Bacteria; phylum Planctomycetota; class Planctomycetia; order Planctomycetales; family Planctomycetaceae; genus SXKJ01. Next base: position 655 of record JANNDA010000319.1, read on the forward strand.
TTGATGGGCAAAACAAGCATGTGGGTACTGTGACCGTAACACGCGAACAATTTGAAGCTGCTATCAAGCTCTGGGATAGTGAAGACCTCAAAACATTGAGGAAGCAATGGTGTGAACACGCGGGGGAAACGAAGGTGTTCTGGAAAGGTGAGCGATGTTATCCACCGAAGAAAATCATGCGTCTCGCGAGCCGCGATGGAGTACGAGACTTGACGCACCGAGTATCTGATCTCCAAATCCGACAGCAGCTAACTGACGGACTAGAACAGATGGAACGCAGCCTGAGAGAATCTAGCAAGCTGAACCGCGGACGACTGGAGCGTGGCTACCAGGTTCTCGAAACGTACGACGGGACTGCGGAACTCGGTTACGAAATTCAGAGCGTGTCCACAATTCAAAAGAAGAAATTCGGCTACTAAACTGAAACTGGTCAGCCGAGCCATCTCCTGCCGGTCTTGGCTTGGCGTCGCATCAACGCGGCCGGCTACGCGAAGAGTTCGGCGACTCGGCATTCAAATCCCGGCAGGACATCCTCGCCGGAGAGTCGCGCGTCTTCGCAGAGCAGTCGGACGTTGTCAGGCCATCCATTGAGAAATGTGATTGGCTTGGGCGGGAACTCGCCGACTATTATGGGACGAGTTCAGGCCAGCTTCCCGCAGTGGGCAGGCCAACCACGACAGAAACGGTGTGAGCATGGTGACGATTGAATTGGATCCCGCGCGTGAGCGGCACCTCGACGAGTTGGCTCGGAGTCAAGGCGAGGATGCGGCGTTGTTGGCCCAGCGGATTCTGTCGGACTACCTCGATTTCTTCGCGCTGCCTGAGACGGAAGATGACGACGCCTGGGCGGTAGCCTCGGTGAAGATGGCCGCAGCGGCGTTTGATGCGCAAGATTGGACCGCCGAGGATCAAAAACAATGACGCGCGGCGAAGTCTGGTGGGTAATTTCAAGATGGCAATGAACAAGGAGTGATCCATGACCTCGTCGATAATGGCCAGTGAATGGACGAGTGCGGATTCGGCTCGTGCTCAGCAGATTTGGGACGAGTATCTCCGTTCGCATGATGTTTCTCAGCGGCAAGGCCAAGCGGTCGGAATTGATCCTGCGACCGGACATGTCTGGTTTGGCCAAACCGCCTTGGACATCCGGAAACAAATGCAAGCCGCTGGCGATGCCGCGCCGCTCTTTTTTCTGCGAGTGGGACAAGACCACTATCTGCGGAAAGGGGGCCGTCGATGATCACGGGAATCGTGACGGAAGACGGCGTTCCGCTGATTCACATTTCCGTCGGCGACCGTCTGTGGCCCGCCGTCATCGACACCGGGTTCAACGGCTGGCTGGAATTACCGGACTCCTGCCGTGATGCGATCAACCCCCTGTTTCTCGGACGAATTGTTTCCGAATTGGCAGGCGGAGTGAAAATCGAAGAAGACGCTTTCAGCGTTGAGTTTCCCTTTGATGGCCTCACCATCGAATCCGAAGTCACCTTTGTCGAATCCGACACTCTCTTGATCGGCACCGCGCTCCTCGCGAACCATCACTTAGAAATCGACTTCCCCGCAAAGTCCGTCAGCCTTGAGCGAGCCAAGTGACGCCAGGAGTCGGCCCTACGCGAAGAGTTCGGCGACTCGGCATTCAAATCCCGGCGGCACATCCTCGCCGGAGAGTCGCGTGTGTTCGCAGAGCAGTCGGCCCTCGGTGGGTTTGTGAAGAAGAGGGGCACTCTTGCCCGTCTTGCGGTTCTGTATTTGTTTCTTGGAGTACGACGAAGAAAACAAACTGCAAGACGGTCAGGAGTGGCCATCCTCCAAAGGCATTGAACTTTCGGGTTCGATTTCGCATTCGTGGAGCTGATGTTTGGGAGTCGTGCGAAATTCTCAGACAAAAGACGTCGCTTGCGGGATCTTTGACGTGGCCATTCTTGAGAAATGGCTGTGGGGGATGATCGATGCAGGGCGTGGTGTGGGGCGAACGATTTCGACAGCGGTTGGAAGGCCGGAATCCGGCTGTTCCGCTGCAGGTCATCGGGCTCGTCGAGGCGATTTTGGCGAGTGCTCGCGAGGCGGGAGCCAGCGATGTGCATCTCGTGCCGCAGGAGTCGGGATTGGCGATGGGGTTTCGGTTGGATGGCGTCTTGCAGCCAGTCGCCGAGTTGCCGAAAGAGACCTCTGCGAATGTGGTCGCTCGATTGAAAGTGCTTGCGGAATTGTTGACCTATCGCACCGACGTGCCGCAAGAAGGACGTGTGCGGTCGGATGATCGCTCGGTGGAGATGCGCGTCAGCACGTTTCCGACATTGTTCGGCGAGAAAGCGGTGGTGCGGTTATTCGTCGGGTCGGGGGAGTTTCGATTTCTCGGTGAGTTGGGTCTGCCACAAGATGTCGAGCCGGCGCTGCAGCGATTGCTCGAACGGCGTAACGGGCTGTTGCTCATCACCGGGCCAGCGGGAAGTGGGAAGACAACGACGGCGTATGCCTGTCTGCGTGAAATTGTGCGATCGAGCGGTGCGACACGCAGCATTGCTAGCCTCGAAGATCCGATCGAGGCGGTCGTGCCGGGAGTCGCTCAATCGCAGATGAATTCAGTAGCGGGGTTCGATTACGCGACGGGGTTGAAGTCGCTGATGCGGCAAGATCCGGAGGTGATCTTCGTTGGTGAGATTCGCGACCGAAACACGGCTGAGACGGCGTTTCAGGCGTCGCTCACGGGGCAACTTGTGCTGACGACGTTTCATTCATCGAGTGCGGCGGGTGCAATCAGTCGCTTGAGCGATATGGGTATTGAGCCTTACTTGTTGCGAAGTGGCGTCATCGGTCTTGTCGGTCAGCGTTTGCTGCGGCGGTTGTGCGCGTGTGCTGTCGACAGGGGTCAGGCACCGCAAAATTCAAA
>JANNDA010000377.1:0-2217 GCA_031387195.1 Planctomyces sp.
GCGAGCGCTTCGCCGCGCAAGGTTTTGAGGCGAACGCGCGAGAGGTGGAGCGGCGTGGTCATTACGCAGAAGCCTCCGGTTCGATGGGTCGCAGCAGCACTTCGGTGCGGCGCAGGAAGCGCCATTTCGCGCGGCTTTCCGGAATATCGCGACGCTCTTCGATATGGCTGATTGGAGATTGTCCGACGCCGTCCTCGTCGCTGTAAATACGTGGCGTCCGCTTCGCCCGTTTGGCGGCGAGCCACGCGGGTGACCAGGCGTTTCGGAATTCCCTGCGCTTGGTGTCCGCTGCGTCGAAGGCTGAGAATGCAGCGGCGGCGTTGTTGCCTGCGACAAGTGCAGGACCGCAAGGGAAGTGGAGCGCGTTGGCCTTGCGACCGGCGAAAAGGACGAACGTTGGGGTAGCCAACGCCGCCGTGACCTCCGGTAATGTCAGGGCTGCTTCTGGCCGCTCCCACAAGGCGATGGTGAAGGTCGCATCCTCGCGCAGTTCACGCCGGGACAGGCCGGTCTGGAGCTCATCGCATAACAGTTCGTCGCGGCGCGTTTCAACGGCAAGACCTTGGCGGGCGCGTTTGCGAAGCCACGGACCGGGCGCCCGCTGGGTCGTGTGATAATCGGTCAACAGCTGGCCGGGATCATCGACACGCACGGCAAAGCCGAATGATACCGCGAGCGCGCGCTGGCGCTCTTCCTCAATCCTCTCGATGCCGAGGGCCGAGGCTACGAGGCCGAGCGTTTGCGATTTCGACGGGCGATCCCAAGTCGGACGCCGCTCCCCAACGGCGAGGGTACCGAAGGAGGCGAGCGGCCCGGCAACGGTGAAAACGAGATAACGCCGCATGGATCAGGCCTCCAATGCGAAAGTGATGAGTTCGGGCAGCGAGCCATGATTATCCGCGTCGCCCGGTAAGAACTGCATCGATTGGGCCTGGTCGAAGCAATTGCCATAGGCGTGGTTCATCTGAGCGGCGATGCCAGACTTTTTGTCCTCGATGAGCGTAATCGAGCGTTTAAGCAAGTCGTCGCCGGTGACGGGTTTGAAAAATGCGGCGGCGAGATTGCGCGGTTGCTGCGGGCCTTTCTCGACCCGCAAATAACTGGCGCGGGCGCGACTGGCAAAGCTCGCCTGCTTGCCAGTGGGCGAGGCCGTTGTCAGGCCCTCGATGAAAGCGGCGATAGCGATATCAGCAAGCACTGTGTTGCTACCGAGGTTTTTCTCCAAGAGGTCGCGGTCGATGCAGGCATAGAGATAGAACACCCCCGAGCCGAAGCCGAGTTCACCGATGAAGCCTGCACCGGCATCCTCAGACGGTTTTTTGAGGTCATCGACAGCCGTGTAGAAATCGTCTTCGATCTCCACCTTGTGGGTGGTGATGGCGTGGGCGACTTGCACAGCGGCTTCGCGATTGAAGTCCGGGTTGTCGGCGAGCATCCGGCCGAACATGGCAACGTCAGTTGCAGTGTCGGATTTCTGCAGTACGAGGGGAACGAGATCCTTGGTGTCTTTGGGAAGTGATTCGCCAGCGGCGAGCCTATCGGCAAGGACGAATGCGGCGGCCTTTTCTTCAGGTGAAATGAATGCAAGTTGCTTGATATAGGCCGCCTTGTTGTTCGTGGAGTTGTCGTCTTCTAACGCACCAAAGATCTTTGCGATCTCGCGTGCTCCTGATTTGGCTTTGTCGTCGGCCAAGCCCTTTTCGATGAGGCGAAGCCGGACTGCTTCGCCTAGGCGCTGCGTGCGCTCGCCGCGATTTCCTTTGACACGCGCGTGGAACGCGTCGCTCGTGCGAATGGCGCGCTTGAGCGCTTGGGAAGAGATGCGCAAGCGCTCGGCACCGCCGAACTTGGCTGACTTTGGCTGGCCGCTGTCGTCACGGTTGAGATTTGAGGGAGCGTAAACGGTAAGGGCATGGAGCTGGATGAAGCGGGTCATGGATCAGGCCTTTGTGCGGGTGTCGGTTGCAGCGGCGGATACGGCGTCGAGGGGATCGGCGTCTTCGAGCGTCGTGCCGTGATAGGCGAAGGCGAAGCGCGTACGGGCGCGGTCGCCAACGGGAGACGGATCGAGCCAGGCGAGGACGTTTTCGGCGACATTCTGGACGTCGGCGGTATCGCCCAGCATGGCGAGAATGCGCTGGTATTGCCGCAGCACATCCTCCGGCTCGCGCGCCGCCATGAAACGCTTCATGCGGATGGCGGAGACGACGGCCCGGT
>JANNDA010000381.1:0-2956 GCA_031387195.1 Planctomyces sp.
CAGACCTTGCCGAGAAACCAACGACACGGCCTCGACCTTGAACTCCCTCGTAAACACTCGACGTTTCGACATGAACTTCGCTCCTTACGCGTCACAAGACGCGCTACGTTGCGCGCAAAACGTGGGCTAGTCCACTTACGCTTCGGGTAACATTGCGGCACACTGATCCCTCCCGCGAAAAGCCAGTTGTCTCGCACGCACCAACTTCTTGAGAGAGAGTCCATCGCAATGCTGACAATCAATCAGGTCATCGAAATGTTCCGAGTGCCGACGGAAAAAAAGATCAAGCTGAAGGATTACCGCACGGACTGGGAGGGGGACGAGTCGCTGCCGGAAGAACAACGCAGGCAGGTGGCGGCCGAGTTCCTCGCCAAGAACGTCGAGGAGTTGGCTGAAGCGCAAGAGTTGCTCTACGCCGCCGATTCGTGGTCGGTGCTGTGCATCTTTCAGGCGATGGATGCGGCGGGGAAGGACGGCACGATCAAGCATGTCATGTCGGGTGTGAACCCGCAGGGAGTGCAGGTCGTCAGTTTCAAACGGCCCTCGCTGGAAGAACTCGATCACGACTTCTTATGGCGGTGTTCGAAGGCCCTTCCCGAACGGGGCCGCATCGGGATCTTCAATCGCTCGTACTACGAAGAGGTGCTGGCAGTGAAGGTGCATCCCGAATTCGTCGCCAATCAACGCATCCCCGATGCCAACCCGGATAAGAAAAAATTCTGGGAGCACCGTTACGAAAGCATCAACGACTTCGAACGGCATCTAACCCGCAACGGCACTCGCGTCATAAAATTCTTCCTGCACGTGTCGCCGCAGGAACAGAAGCAACGGTTGCTGGAGCGGATTGACGATCCGGAGAAGAACTGGAAGTTCGAGGCTGCCGACTTGGACGAACGCGCTCATTGGAACGACTACATGTCGGCCTTCGAGACCATGCTGCGCGAGACGAGCACCAAGCAGGCTCCGTGGTACGTCCTCCCCGCCGACAAGAAGTGGGTCTGCCGCGCGCTGGTCGCCGTGATCCTCGCCCACGAGATCAAACAGCTCGACCTGAAGTTTCCCGAAATCAGCGAGGCACAGCGTCAGTCGTTGCAGGAGTGCAAGCAAAGATTGGAGTCGGAAGTCTGACGATTCTCGTTCAAACGCACCGACAGATAACATTTTCCAAGACACAAGTGCCGGACGATCCCTGTCCCTGCTGTAGACGATCAGTCTCAATCAGGCATAGATTGGCGATGAAGGTATTCGCCCGGTTCGATTGTTCGACTTCGGAGTTCTGCCATGTCTGCCACGTTGCTTGATGAGGTCCGCAGCGGGACCGCGCCGCCGCTCGTGCCGATCACGGTGAAGCAGTACCACTTGATGATCCGCGACGGCATTTTCCAGGACGGTGATCCGATTGAGTTGATCGACGGTATGTTGGTGCGAAAGGACCGTAGTGCCCGAGGAGAGAATCTCATGACCCACAATCCTCGCCACGCGCTACTTATCAAGCGTTTGCAAAGATTGCTGAGCACGCACAGTGAAACTGGCGATTGGCATTTGCAGATTCAACTTCCCGTCACGCTGAACTCCATCAACTGTCCGGAGCCAGACATTGCCGTCGTGCGAGGATCGGAGGAGGGCTATGCCGACCGTCACCCCGGCCCTGCCGATTTGTCGCTGGTTATCGAGATCGCTGACTCATCAGTCAAAATCGACCGTTCGACCAAGCAGCGGCTGTACGCGACAGCGGGAGTCCCCTTGTACTGGCTCGTCAACCTGTCCGAATCGCAGGTCGAAGTCTACGAGCAACCCGAGGCAGAATCCGGCAAATACACTCGCCAGACGATCCTCAAGCCGACGCAAATTCTCACGTGGAATTCGTCGCCGACGGAATGCCTGGAGATCAACGTCACTGACCTGTTCCGCTGATTCGTGCTGAAGCAGCGGCCGCAACTTACGACAGGATTGGGCGAATCACGTTTCCATGCACGTCGGTCAGACGGAAATCGCGGCTGGCGAAGCGGTACGTCAGACGCTCGTGGTCGAGTCCCAGTAAGTGCAAGATCGTCGCATGCAAATCGTGCATGTCGCAGACGTCTTCAACCGCCTGCATTCCGAGCTCATCAGTGGCACCGTGAATTGTGCCACCCTTAATGCCGCCACCCGCTAACCAGACGCTGAAGCCTTCGGGGTGATGATCGCGCCCATCTCGGCCAGACGAGTGTGGTGTGCGGCCAAACTCGCCTGCCCACACGATCAACGTCTCCTCAAACAGGCCGCGAGCTTTCAGGTCGGTGATCAACCCTGCGATCGCTTGATCCGTATCGAGCGCGTTCTTCTCGTGACCTGCTTTGAGATTGCCGTGTTGATCCCACGTCCCGTTCGAGGCTCCCGGCGGACAAGTGATCTCGACAAACCGCACGCCTGATTCAACTAGCCGCCGCGCTCGCAAACATTGGATGCCATATAGCCGCTTCGATGGGACGGTCGAATCGAGCCCATACAGCTTTTGCGTCGCTTCTGTCTCACGACTCAGGTCGAGCACATCGGGAACGAGCGACTGCATCCGAAAGGCCATCTCGTAGTTTTTGATCGCTGACTCAACCGCATCATCGCCACCAAGCGATCGCGAGAAGGCTTCGTTCTGACCTCGCAGCAGCGCGAGCTTGGCTTGCTGAATCCGCGAGTCTTTATCAGCCGGTTGGATGTTGTCGATCGGCGTTCCGTCTGCTTGCAGCAAAGTGGCTTGATGGCTCGCCGGCAGGAACCCATTCGAGAATGTTTCCAAACCGCCGCACGGGACAACACCGAAACTGAGCACGACGAAGCCCGGCAAGTTGTGGCTTTCGCTACCCAAACCATACGTGACCCACGATCCCAGACTCGGGCGTCCCGCGTTGTTCGAGCCGGTATGCAGAAACAACACGCCGGTCGAATGAATGGGCAAATCGGCCTTCATCGAGCGGACAAC
>JANNDA010000387.1:0-23761 GCA_031387195.1 Planctomyces sp.
CCGTAGCTTTCAATCATCGCTCCACCGACCAGGGTCGGCGGGGGCGGGTCAGATGACTGACATCGCGGCGTCTAGCATTCAATCAGCGCTCCACCGACCAGGGTCGGTGGGGGCGGGTCAAACACACTTCACAATCTCCAGGAAATCCCATGAGCATTCGCAAAGGCATCATTCTCGCCGGAGGTTCCGGTACTCGGCTTTATCCCGCGACGCAGGTCATTAGCAAGCAGTTGCTCCCCGTGTTTGATAAGCCGATGGTTTATTACCCGCTGGCCACGCTGATGCTGGCTGGGTTGCGGCATATCCTCGTCATCAGCACGCCGCACGATTTGCCGCTGTATCGGCGATTGCTGGAAGACGGCTCCAAGTGGGGTATGACATTCGAGTATGCCGAGCAACCGAATCCCGGCGGGCTGTCGCAAGCATTTTTGATTGGTGAGGAGTTTCTGGCTGGCGATCCGGCGTGTCTGATCCTCGGCGACAACATTTTCTACGGACATCAGCTTTCGCAGCAGTTGCAGAGTGCGACCGAACGCGACACCGGTGCGACGGTGTTTGCGTATCACGTCCGCGATCCGGAGCGTTACGGCGTCGTCGAATTGGACTCGACCGGCAAAGCGATCAGCATCGAAGAGAAGCCCAAGCAGCCGAAATCGAATTTCGCCGTCACCGGCTTGTACTTCTACGACCGTCACGTCTGCGAGTACGCCAAATCGCTGAAGCCCTCACCGCGCGGCGAATTGGAAATCACCGACCTCAACCGCGTCTACATGGAACGTGGCGAATTAAGTGTTGAGATCTTCGGTCGCGGCACGGCGTGGCTCGACACCGGAACTCACGAATCGTTAATCGAGGCGAGCACGTTCGTCAGCGTCTTAGAAACACGACAAGGCTTGAAGATCGCTTGCCCGGAAGAAATCGCTTGGCGGATGAAATGGATCGACAACGACCAAGTTCGCACGCTGGCTGAGCCCATGAAGAACAACAGCTATGGGCGGTATTTGTTGGACATGGTCGCAAGAGGGGAGTGATCTGAGACACTAACCCGAAGCGTGAGCGAGGGCGGACGCTCCAAAACGCTTTTGCTGCGAAATGCGTCGGCTGAGCGTCCGCCCTCACTCACGCTTCGGGTTAGTGTGGTTGCGGTCGCGCCAGCAACCGCCCATCACACCGCCGCGCCGCTGAAGAGCGATTCAATCACCTCGCCGCGGTTCAATCGCACCGGTCGCCCCAGTCGGTCGCGGACTTCGGTTTCCAGCGGGATCCCCAGCACGTGATAAACCGTCGCGGCGACGTCGTTTGGTGAGAACGCTCGCGTCACCGGGTACGCGCCGATGTCGTCCGACCGACCAATCACCTGACCAGGTCGAACTCCGGCTCCGGCGAAGAGACCGAAGAAGCACGGGCCCCAGTGATCACGCCCCTTTTGAGCATTGATCTTCGGCGTGCGTCCGAACTCGCCGAGCATCATCACCATTGTGTCTTCGAGCAGACCCATCGACTCGAAGTCATCCAGCAATGCAGCGACACCCTGATCGAGCGGCGGCAGCAAGCGGTTCTTCAGCGTCGGGAAGATATCGCCATGACTGTCCCAGTTCTGCACGCGGCCGATGTTCGTCTGCACGACTCGCACCCCCGACTGAATCAATCGCCGAGCCAGCAACAGCGACTGCCCCGTTGTCGTGCGACCGTAACGATCGCGCACGGCGTCGGATTCGCGGTTGAGCTGAAACGCTTCCGACAACTTGCTGGAGGTGAGTAACGAAATCGCATGTTCTTGATCGTTCTGCAAACGCAACGATTGAGCGGCCTCGCCGAGCATGACTTGCTGCCGATTGACCTCGCTCAACAACGAATGCCGACGGCTCAGACGGCTGACATCAATGCCGGGCGAGAGCGACAACGCATCGACGCGGAAGTCCGATTTCGCTGGGTCGCCGGTGACCTGCCATGGATCGAAGTTCGGGCCGAGAAATCCGGCGTGCTGCCCCGGCCATGTCAGCGGGCCTTCTTGCAAGAACGTCGGCAGGTTCACCCCGCAGGGAACGCCGTTGCTGCTGGGCCGCAGGTATTGCAACGCCGACGAGTAGCTCGGCCAGTCATCACGCGACGCCACTTTGTCGAAGAACCCGCCGGGCTGTTTCTCGCCGGTCAATACGTGGTGCGTTGACATCAAATGGTTGTTGTCCCCGTGTGACAGCGAACGAACCACCGAGTACCGATGAGCCCGCTCGGCCAACTTCGGGAGATGCTCACAAATCTGATAACCGGGCACCGAGGTCGCGATCGGCTGGAACTCGCCACGGATCTCGGCGGGAGCGTCCAATTTCATGTCGAATGTGTCGTGATGACTTGCCGCTCCGGTCAAAAAAACGATCACCAACGACTTCGGCTTCTGTGAGGATCGATTGCCGACCGCACTCTCATTCGCCGCACTGGCTCGCTGCCCGGACATCTGCGACAAGCCAACGCCCATCAACCCCGAATACCCGACCTGCAACAACTCGCGTCGAGAGATCCCGATGGCATGTTGGTGATTCATTCGCAGTCGGACATCCGCCATCGTTTATCTCCGGTCTTGAAAAGACGTCCGGCTTCTTGAAACAGCCGGGGTTCTGAAATCAATCACCGCTTGAGTCTATCACTGTCCGCAGGGTAACGGCGTTGTCCGTTTGAGAAAAACACGAGGAAAGAAAACCGCTCATTGACGCTAATCCTCAAACAAGCAACGTCCACCACCCCCACTGAGCTTGTCTCAGTGGATTCGGGCCTTTGCGCTACGACTGGCATCGCGTGCAAGGGCTTGTCACGTAGTGCAAAAGCCCGCGAGCCACCGAGGCAAGCTCGGTGGGGTGAAGATGACAAGGCCGGTTACGGAACTTCATCGAATAGCTCAATCTGCTCCCAATCGTTGACCAAGATCTGCGGTTTGTCTTGCCGCAGGTGGACGCTGCCGCGAACTCGGAGTTTCTTGCCGACGAAGTACTTGAGCGGGTCATCAATGTGCTCGCGGTGAAAATCTTCGTCCAACGCTTTCGCGTCGAGCACGATCGTCAGGTTGTCGGTGTCTTTGAAATCCTCTTCGCTGTTTACGAAGAGAAACTCTTTGGTCTTGCTGGCTCCGCTGGAACGGACTGTGAACTCAACGGTGAATTCCTCGCCGACATGCTTTTTGGCGAGCTTCGGATCGGTCGGCGATTTCGGTTTTGTTTTGGCTTTCAGCACAGACAACGAAACCTTTTGTTGAATGGTGATGTCGCCCGACTCGTCCCGAATTTGCAGACGCAGCAGCGGCGGTTTTGAGTCCCAGTCGATCGCGATGAGCCCGAAGTTGTTGCCGAAGTTCATGGTCGCCACACGGCGTTGATTCACTTCGAGTTTTCGCCAGCCTTTCGCTCCTTGATTCAAGCCGCTGGAGGTGAGGTCGTAGAGCGGATAGCCGACTGTGTCGTCCTTCAGGACCGATAACTCGGCGAGATGCCGATCGCCGCTGAGCAACACGACGCCGGTCGCGTTCGTGTCTCGAATCAGCTTGAAAAGCCGTTCGCGCTCGTGCGGGAAGTTCATCCATTTCTCGTAGCCGTGATCTTCCGGAATGATCTGCACGCCGCTGGCGATCAGCCGGACATCCGCCGGTTGCTTGAGTTGCTTTTCCAACCAAGCCCACTGTGCGGGGCCGAGGATTGTCGTCGTCTTGTCGGAGTTCGGTTCGTAGTTCCCTTGCCCTTTAATCTGAGGCTCGCGCTTCTGTAACGGACTGCGGTGATACCGGCAGTCGAGCAAGATGATCTGCACCCGCTGGCCGGGCGGGCCGAAGATCGCCGCGTTGTAAACACCCTCTTGTTTGCGTCGCGGTGAATCAGCGGGGACTCCGAAGAAGTCGAGAAACAGTTGCTGTGATTCGACTCGCTGGGGGTAATTCGCGCCGACGTCATCGCCACCGAAATCGTGATCGTCCCACGTGGCGAGAATCGGACAAGTTTCCTTGAGCTTCTGAAAGCCCCGCACCGCGGCCAACTTATCGTACTTGGCCTTCAAGACAGCGAGGTTCTCGGAGTCGCCATAAATGTTGTCGCCGAGGAACAGAAACAGTTCCGGTCGCGCCGCGACAACGGCCTCCCAAATCGGCTGCGGCTTCTCTTGATGAGCACACGAGCCGAATGCGATCGTCCGCAACGGCTGTGGCTCGTCCGCGAAAAGCACGCTCGGTACAAACGCCGTAACGACGAACAGCCAATGGACCAGATTTGGATTTCGCATGAGCATGTCTTTCAAAAAGAGCGCCGTCACTCGACGGACGAGACAGCATCCGAAGTTCGTTCAATCTGATCAACCGAGTCCGATTGCGCCGAGGCATTTTGGCGAGCGGTGATTTTATCAAAACTGTTGCGTCAGGAGTTTCATCAGGCCAGGGGCTGACGCGGCCCCACTCACCAATCGTGTTCGTGACCGCATCTGAGTTTAGTGGCGTCAGATTTCAAGGAGTTTCCATGCTTCGCACGTTTTTGATTTTGTCGATATTCGGGTTGCTTCTGAATGCTCCTGCATGGGCCGCGGAAACGAAGTCGCGGCCGAATGTGCTCTTCTTGTTTGCGGATGATATGCGAGCCGACTCGATCGCCGTGCTGGGGAATGCGACGGTGAAGACGCCGAATCTCGACGCGCTGGTGCGGCGTGGATTTGTGATGCGGAACGCTTACTGCTTCGGCGGGAACTCGGCAGCGGTCTGCACGCCGAGCCGCAATATGCTGCTGTCGGGCAACGCCTTTTTCCGCTGGAAAGATTTCGTTCCGCCGGGAATGAAGAACGCTCGACCGGGCGGACTGGCACCCGGTGACGGGCCGAACTTTCCGCTGTCAATGCGCGAGGCGGGTTATCTGACTTATCACCACGGCAAGAAGGGGAACACCGCGCCGCTGATTCAGGCAAAGTTCGAGATCAACAAATACCTAAAAAATGACGAGGCCGAACGACTCAGCGGTGAGCCCGGTCGCGAGATTGTTGACGAGGCGATCTCGTTTCTGCGCGAGCGGCCAGCAGCGGGCTCGAAGCCGTTCTGTATGTATCTGGCGTTCGGGAATCCTCACGACCCGCGTGTTGCCGCGAAGGAGTATCTCGATCAGTACGACGTCGATCGCATTCCGCTGCCGAAGAACTATTTGCCGCTCCATCCGTTCGACAACGGCGAGATGACCGTCCGCGACGAAAAACTCTTGCCGTGGCCGCGTACGGAGACGGACATTCGCCGCACGTTACACGAGTACTACGCCACGATCACGGCGATGGATTTTCACATCGGCCGCTTACTGGCATCGCTGAAGGAACTCGGACAGCTTGAGAACACTTTGATTGTCTTCTCGGCTGATCAAGGGATCGCGGTCGGCAGTCACGGATTATTGGGGAAACAAAATCTGTACGACGCGGGGATGAAAGCGCCGCTGATCTTCGCCGGGCCGGGAATCGCAACCGGTGAGAGTGACGCATTGACGCATCTGTTTGACATCTACCCGACGATCTGTGACCTCGTCGGTGCCAGTGTTCCGGAAACGATCGACGGACGCAGCGTGCGTCCGGTCCTCGAAGGCAAAACGAAAGTCGCGCGTTCTGAGCTGATGCTGGCGTACCTCGACAAGCAGCGCGCGTTTCGCGACGAGCGCTGGAAGCTGATCCGCTACCCGCAGGTCAACGTCACGCAGTTGTTCGATCTGCAAACCGATCCCGACGAAATGCACAACCTTGCTGACGAGCCGGCGCACAAGCAACGTGTGGCGGAGATGCTGACGCGGCTGACGAAATTGCAGCAGCGTTTTGCTGACGATCTGCCGCTGACGGTTCGCAATCCGAAGCCGGCGGCCTGGGTGCCGCCGGGGACGAACTGAAGGTCTCGTGAGACCTTCACGCCCAATACAAGCCCGAAGCGCCAGCGAGTACATTCATTGAAATGCGGAATGGCACGCACTCGCTGGCGCTTCGGGCTTGTATTGGTCGGCGTTCATCTGCCTGCCGTTCGCCTTACAGTTCACCGCTGCGCAGAAATTCGTGCTTCACCGAGATCGTCACCTTCGGGCCGGTCGTCGAAACGAACGTCGCTTGTCCGGCAGAAAACTCGACGGTCTTCACTTGCTCAAAACCAGCGGGGATGCGGGCGACTCCCTGGATGTAGTTGATCGCCGTGGGCTTGGACTTTGAGAGTTCAATGCTCGTCGGAATGCCGGCGTCGCTGACCACGTTCGGCTTGGTCGATGGAGCGAGTCCCTCGGCAAAGAAGGCGCAGACGTCTTCGACTCCCAAACAGTTGTTGCGACCGTTCCAGGGTGAGCCGTGCCGTCCGTGATTCTCGATCCAGAAGACCGTCGTCGGGAGCACTTCCGGATCTTTGAAAGCGAACCAGACATAACCCGCTTCGGAGTTCGTCGCTGTGACCCACGCAGGAGCACCTTTCAGTTCCGTCGCGGGGACGCTGAAGAGCGACAGCAAATCGGCATAACCACGTCGCGCGGGGAACGCCGAGCAATCGGTTTCGGCGGGAGCTTTCCACAGAGTCGGGACGTGACGCAGGTCAGTGAACTTGGCTCCGATCGCGAGCGACTGATATTCTCGCTTTGCCGGATCGCTAAACACGCCGGGGTTCGTCAGGCCGAATCGAATCGGGCTGTGAGCCATACGAATCGCTCCCTCTTTCTCCGGCATCGCTAGCGTCGCGTGATGTCCCAGCGGTGTCTTGCCCGACATCCCTTCGATGAGGTGCTGCGTATAGACGACCGATTGACCGTCAACGAGCAACACTCGCTTGGTCACTTTGCCCGGACGAACTTTCGTTTGCAGCGTCAGTTCCATTGAGGTCACGCCGTTGCTGGTCTTCGGTGTTCCGGCCGGCGTCCAGTCGCTCCCGGCGACTTCGCCGTGCGGCGGATGTTTCTCGCCGTTGACCTCGTCCGAATTTCCGCCGAACGGCAAGCAGAAAAAGTCGCCACGCAACGGGCCGAGCACCGGCACGTCAAACGTCAGCTTCTCGTCCTGCCACGGCGAGATGTGATACGGCTGCACGGGACGATCGCTCTTAGGAAAGAACGTCACCGGAGCCATGTGGCCGCCTCGTTCGGTGATCGCGACCGAAACTTCGGACGACGACAACACAACGCTCGGCTGCGAGTGAATGACCTTCCGCTCCAATTTCTCAGCAGCGGGCAAACCGTGTGAGTCCGACAACATGATCAGACAGAGCAACGTCGGTAACGAAAAACGAGGCGACATCATCAACTCCTGAATTTGAGCGTGAGTTTGGTATGCGATCCCAGACCAAGCTGGGCGGAGAGTAGAGACGGAACGCACCGACCACACAAGGAATCGCTGGCGAAAGACGGCGGCGAACACGTTCGGTCATGTCGGTGAAATTCGCTCGCACATCATCCTGCCCTTTCATCATTCTGCTCCGCCGGATTGTGCAGAATGATGGGAGGGCAAAATGATGTGGACGCAACTCGATCTTCGGAGATCATCCGCACGATTCGCACAAAACCGCTCTCACCGACTGCGTGTGGTTGAGTCAAAGACAGTCCTGCGGTTCATTGCTCGCGGGGCTGTGACGATTGAGTCGGTTGGCGGATCAATATTGTTAATCACGACAGCGTGGCTGAGGTGAATTCTGAACCGGCATAGCGTAACTGAGGGTGTCTCGATACAGTCCGCCCCTCTTCGGGCTCAGCCCGACGTATCCTGTGGACGAAAACGTGGTGAGGAAGAACCGGCCGTGGGCCGCAATCAGTTCCTTGGCACGCGGGCAAAAAGCTCGAATCGCTCGCTCAATCAAAGCGACATCTGCCATTGGAACGCGCCCAGGTTCGATGGCTTTAATTATTGGCGCAATTTCGCGTCCGGCGTGTCGGCCCTGGATACCTCTTGCTCGGAAAATTGATCCTTGAGCTTTTCAGAACTGGGACTCTCAGAGTCCGTCGTGCGTGCCGTGACAGCGGCCGGTTACACCATTCCCACCCCCATTCAGGCTCAGTCCATCCCAATCGTGATCACCGGTCGCGATCTGCTGGGAGTGGCTCAGACAGGCACCGGCAAGACCGCCGCGTTCGCGCTGCCGATCATTCATCGGTTGCTGCAAGAGCGCCCGGCTCCGGTCGCTGCGCCTGAAGCGACTTCTCGCACCGTCAGCGAACAGCCGGTTCACGACCGATCTGATCGCCGACAACATTTTCAACGTGAAGAGAGCCGTCAGTTCGCTGACCGAAATCCTCGGCCAGCGGCGAATGCTCGCAAGATTCGCGTGCTAGTTTTGTCACCAACGCGCGAGTTGGCTTGCCAGATCGGCGACAGCTTCGCCAAGTACAGCGCGGGAACACCGCTGCGACACACAACCGTATTCGGTGGTGTCAGCCAGTTTCATCAAGTGAAGGCCCTGCGGCACGGCGTGGATATCCTCGTCGCGACTCCCGGCCGGTTGATGGACCTGCGCGAGCAAGGTTTCATTGACCTCAGCCATGTGCAGATTTTTGTCTTGGACGAAGCGGATCGGATGCTCGACATGGGCTTCCTGCCCGTTGTGCGGCGGATCGCGGAGATGCTACCAATCGTGCGACAGACGTTGTTCTTCTCGGCCACGATGCCGTCGGAGGTCCGCAGTCTGGCCGATACGATTCTCAACAATCCCGCCAGTGTCGAAGTGGCTCAAGTGGCGACGACGGCCGACAACATCGATCAATCGGTGTACTTCGTCGAGAAGACCGAAAAGATCCGTCTGCTGCGGCACATTCTGAAGCTACCGGAAGTGACACGCACACTGGTCTTTATTAAGACCAAACATGCGGCCGATCGCATCGCCGATCAACTGGATGCGTCCGGTTTCCGCGTGGAAGCGATTCACGGAAACCGCTCGCAATCTCAACGCCAGCGAGCACTCGACAGCTTCAAGTGCGGTCGATCGACCGTGTTGGTTGCGACGGACTTGGCCGCTCGCGGCATCGACGTCGATGGCATCACGCACGTCATCAACTTTGATCTGCCGATGGAAATCGACAACTACGTGCATCGCATCGGCCGCACAGCGCGCGCCGGTGCCAGCGGGATCGCGATCACGTTTTGCTCTGGCGAAGAGCGAGGCCGATTGCGAGCCATCGAGCGATTGATTCGTCAGCGCTTGGAAGTTCGTAGCGATCTGCCAAAGTACGTTGCTGATGCGGCTCCGCAGCGTTCCACTAACATCGGCGGCAATGGCCCACTCTCCAACGGAAATCGTTTGCGACAACCGGATGAGCGCCATGCGGATTTTGGCGACGGTCTTGATGACCTTGTTGAAATGAGCGACGAAGATGTCCAGATTGCACGCCGCCGCGAAGCCAGTGCAGTTTCACAAGGCAGCCGATCAGCACCGCGTCCATTCGGCACGGATCGCCCGAATCAGTCGTTCCGCAATCAAGGCGGCTCGCAGGGAGGCACGCCTCGGTACGGCAACGGTCAACGCCGCTTTGGTAAGTCTGGCGGTGGCGGAGGAAAACCACCTCGCCCGTTCGCTGGCTCAACGCGATGAACTGATTTCCAATCATTCCGTTAACGAGAAAGGCCGTGAAAATTTCACGGCCTTTTTCGTTGATTGCGGCCAATTGGATTCGGTTCAGTCACCGACTTGCTTGAATCTCTGCAAGCAACCGTTACCGTGGCGGCGATTTGCGCGCGAGTTTTTTTTGCGCGAAGAAAGCTTTTCAAAGTTCGACGTCTCTCTCTCGTGCGGAATTGCTCGCAAGACGCATTGTCAGTGAGCGGAACGACGAACTGAGACCAGACAAACTGAGGATGTCTCCGTGCCGCGACGAAATGATATTCACAAAATTCTGATCATTGGCTCTGGACCGATCGTGATCGGTCAAGCGTGTGAGTTTGATTACTCAGGCACTCAAGCCTGTAAGTCGCTCCGCGAGGACGGGTACGAGGTCGTGCTCGTCAACTCGAACCCCGCGACGATCATGACTGACCCAGAGACTGCCGACCGGACCTATGTCGAGCCGATCACGTGGGAGTACGTCGCCAAGGTCATCGAGAGAGAACGTCCGGACGCGATTCTCCCGACGCTCGGTGGGCAGACCGGTTTGAACACGGCGATGGAACTGCATCGGCGCGGCGTCTTGGAGAAATTCGACTGTGAGCTGATCGGTGCGAAGGCGGACGTCATCAAAAAGGCCGAGGAGCGGGATACTTTCAAGCAAGCGATGCTGAAGATTGGACTCGACGTCCCGACGTCGGCAGTCGTTCACAACATCGACGAGGCTCGCGAAGCGCTCAAGTTGGTCGGCTTACCGGCGATCGTTCGAGCCAGCTTCACGCTCGGCGGCACCGGCGGTGGGATCGCGTACAACCGCGACGAGTACGAAGAGATTGTTCGCAAGGGGCTCGCGCTGTCGCCGGTCAATGAAGTCCTCATCGAGGAATCGGTCATCGGTTGGAAAGAGTACGAGATGGAAGTGATGCGAGACGTGGCGGACAACGTCGTCATCATTTGCTCGATCGAGAACTTTGATCCGATGGGGGTTCACACCGGCGACTCGATCACGGTCGCTCCGGCGCAGACTCTGACCGACAAGGAATACCAGCGGATGCGCGACGCGACGATCGCCTGCATGCGCGAGATCGGCGTCGAGACCGGCGGCTCGAACGTGCAGTTCGCGATCAATCCGAAGACCGGGCGAATGATCATCATCGAAATGAATCCGCGCGTGTCGCGATCGTCGGCGCTCGCGTCGAAGGCGACCGGCTTCCCGATTGCCAAGATCGCGGCCAAGTTGGCCGTCGGTTATCGGCTGGATGAGATTCGCAACGACATTACCCGCGAAACGCTCGCCTGTTTTGAACCGACGATCGATTACGTCGTCACAAAGATTCCACGCTGGGCGTTTGAGAAATTCCCCGATGCCGATTCAACGCTGACCATTCAGATGAAGTCGGTCGGGGAGACGATGGCCATCGGTCGCACGTTCAAAGAGTCATTCCAGAAAGCGGTGCGAGGTCTTGAGACCGGACACTTCGGGCTCGGTGGCGGCAAGAAGGATTTGTGGGGAACCGCCGATCAACCGGGCCGCGACGCGATCGAGCCGAAGCTTTCAATCCCGAACGCCGAACGCATTCATTACATCCGTTACGCCTTCAAAGCCGGCATGTCGGTCCAGGAAATTTTCGAGCTGACTAACATCGACCCGTGGTTCCTGAATCACCTGCGCGAGATCGTGGAACTGGAAGATCAGATTCGGGCATGTGGCCGCATGGAAGCCGCCGATGCGACGCTCATTCGCGAGGCAAAACGAAACGGCTTCTCCGATCAGCAGCTCGCCTGTTGGTGGGACGTCACCGAGATGGACGTTCGCCGTTATCGCAAACGGCTGGGCATCGAGGCGACGTTCAAGCAGGTCGATACCTGCGCCGCCGAGTTCGAGGCTTACACGCCGTATTACTACTCCACCTACGAGCAAGAAGACGAGACGCCGGCGAAAGGGGACAAAAAGCGAATCATGATCCTCGGCGGCGGCCCGAACCGCATCGGGCAGGGGATCGAGTTCGACTATTGCTGCTGTCACGCCAGCTTCGCGCTGCGGGAACTCGGCATCGAGTCGATCATGGTCAACTCGAACCCGGAGACCGTCAGCACGGACTACGACACGTCCGACATTCTCTTCTTCGAGCCACTCACGACCGAAGACGTCCTCAACATCTGCGATCGCATGCAGCCTGACGGCGTCATCGTGCAGTTCGGCGGACAGACGCCGCTCAACTTGGCGAAGGGACTCGAAGCGGCTGGTGTGAAGATTATCGGCACTTCGCCGGACATGATCGACGCGGCGGAAGATCGCAAGCGGTTCCAAGTCATCCTCGAACAACTCGGTCTGCATCAGCCGCCGAACGATACGGCGACGGACATCGCCGGTGCGCGGCACGCGGCGGAGAAGATCGGTTATCCGGTGCTGATTCGCCCCAGCTTCGTGCTCGGCGGCCGCGCGATGGAGATTTGCTACGACGAAGCACAGTTGATGAAGTACATCGTTGCCGCCGTCGAAGCCTCTTCGGGCCGACCGATCCTGATCGACAAGTTCCTCGAAGATGCGACGGAGGTTGATGTTGATGCGCTGGCCGATGGCCAAGACGTCGTACTCGGCGGCATCATGGAGCACATCGAAGAGGCGGGGGTCCATTCGGGCGACTCAGCCTGTGCGCTGCCGCCGTTTTCGCTGCCGGAATCGGTCATCGACGAAATTCGCGAAGCGACGCACAAGCTGGCGCGAGCCCTGCAAGTGCGCGGCCTGATGAATATTCAATTCGCCGTCAAAGAAGAAAACGGACAGCACATCGTCTACGTGCTCGAAGTGAATCCGCGAGCCAGCCGGACGTCGCCGTTCGTCAGCAAGGCGACCGGTCGTCCGCTGGCGAAGATCGCCGCGAAAGTCATGGCCGGTGTCAGTCTGCGCGAGCAAGGTGTCACCGAGGAAATCTGGCCGACTTACACGTCGGTCAAAGAGAGCGTTTTCCCGTTCAATCGCTTTCAGGGTGTGGACATCATCCTCGGCCCGGAGATGCGTTCGACCGGCGAAGTCATGGGCATCGACGAAGATTTCCCAATTGCGTTTGCGAAGAGCCAAATTGGTGCCGGAGCGAAGCTTCCTACTGGTGGGACGGTCTTCATCAGCATGGCTCGGCACCACAAGCAACTGATGATCGACCCCGCTCGCCGTTTGCAGCAACTCGGCTTCAAACTCATCGCGACCAGCGGGACCGCCCGCGTGTTGAGCGACGCGGGGCTCGAAGTCATCACCGTGAGGAAGCTGCAAGACGGTCGTCCGAACTTACTCGACTTCATGGCCAACGGCGACGTGCAACTGATCTTTAACACGCCCTCCGGTAAAGGTGCTCGCACCGACGAAGGCAAGATCCGCGCCGCCGCAGTTCTTTACGGAGTCTCGTGCGTCACGACCGTTCCCGGTTGCTTGGCCGTCGTGCAAGCGTTGGAAGCCCTCGCGTCCAATCCCGACGTGCGCGTGCGGTCGTTGCAAGAGTGGTTGAAGGCTCCGGAAGCCGTTCTGTTTGCCGCGCATTCATAAGCGAGCGAGTCAGCGTCAGTGCTTGAACGTTGGCGTTCACGAACGTAACCCGAAGCGTCAGCGAGGGCGTTGTCACAGTTCGGCCTCGCTGACGCTTCGGGTTACATCGCGGCACGCCGCGTCCTCAATGAGCCGACACTAGCCCGATTCCTCAATCCTGAATCGCAACACTTCGCCCGAAACCACATCGCCCGAAGCCAACCGACGACCGCTTCCTAAGCGATGTCCGTTGACCGACACATCCATTCGCGAACGACAAAACAGCTCGTGACCCAGCCGTGAGAGTAACACGGTGCCAGTCCAATCCGGACAGACGACGTGGTTCTCCTCGCCTGATCCGAGCAGGCAGGTGTCTGCCAGCAAGACGACGCCATCGACCACTTGAGCCGGGCGATGATCACTCAAAAAATCGAGCCGTGCGGACAAGCTCAACGCCGACGGTTGCCGAAACCGCAATCGCACGCTGCGGCCGAGTTCAATGATCGCGCCGTCACTCAATGCCGCTCGATCGACAACATCTCGTCCACTCACGCGTGCCGAGCCGTTTGCTTCCAGCAAGTAACCCTCACCCGACCGCACGATCGTCGCGTGCTGCCGCTTCAGGTCGGAGAGGATGGCGATGTCAGACACCTCGTGCGGATCAAGTGGCTTGGCCGACAGCGTTCCCGGCCCACCGATCGTGAAGCGGTCCTGCAAACTGATCCAGAAACAACCGACTCCGTCGATCCAAGCTACGAACTTCGCTCTTTGCGTCGAAGAGCGATTCGCAACCAGTGGAGGTCGGAGGAAGCTGAGCATGATGAAAACATCCCGGCGAACCATAATTTACGTAGCCATCACGCTCCGAGTGATGAGCCGGTCGCTTCACAAGGCATTGGCAAGCGTTCGGCTTGTCACGCGGAGCGTGACGGCTACGTATCTGCTGCTCGATCGCGATTACGGCCGCAGCGTGTCCAGCTTGACGACCTTCTGCTCTGGCTTCGAGTCTGACGCCTCAGCCTTCGGACTGAAGTGGGCTTCGATCTGAGCATCAAGATCTTTCGGAGCCGCGCTCTTCGGATCGGCGGGGATCAGATCGGTCAGCTTGCCGTCAGTGGCCATCACTTTTTCACGGATATCCAGTTGCTTGTTGAGTTCGCGAATCAGCTTCTTGGTTCGAGTTAGCTGGCTGTCATCAATGCTGACGGTGCTGATCGTTTCGGCGGCTTGAACCATCTTCACACGGGCTTCGAGCTGTTCCAGTTGCAGTTCGAGGTCGGTTTTCGCGGCCAGCATGTTGTCCAACTTCTCGCGATTTGCCGTCAGCGCCTTTTGCCGAGCATCCAGAACCTGCTTCTCCTTCTTCTGCGTTTCTTCTGAGACTTTGAACCGCTCAAACCGCTTCGCCAGATCCGTCCGAACTTGATCGACGGAATAAGTGTGGCTGGCGAATGTGAAGCTCACTTGCCCTGATTTCAAATCGGTTTGTCGTGAGAGAATGACCTCTTTCTGTGTGGCCAAATCCGACTCTTTGCGAGCCAATTCGGCGGTGAGGTTTTCCACATCAACCTCTTGCTCGGCGATGACGTGCATGCAGTTGCGGATGTCGGGAATCAGCCGTTCGACCAATTCGCGAGCCCGCGCGACCTCAAAATCAATGGGGACTTCACGTTTCATCGTCTGTCGAACCGTGCTGCCCCAGGTTCGAGCGTAACTCACCACATCTCGTCCAAATACGAAGCTGGCCAGTGCTCCGACTGCCGCCACACTGTAAATCGCTTGTTTGATCATCGCCGGTCTCCAATCACTTAGGCCAAAGAAAAATCGCAGGCTCAAATGGCCTCAACTGGAGTTCTTCGCAACGGCGTGCCAAGTCTTGTCAATTATTTGAGACTTTTGCGGAAAGCGTCACGTCGTGGCTGCCGCTGGCTCACCCTCTTCGACATAGAACCAGTTCGCGACGATGTGCTCGCCGCAAAAGACGATCAGGGCGAGGATCAGGAGCAGCGGATAAACCTCTTCGCCGAGACGGCTCGTGGTGACTCGGCGTTGCAGCGTGGCGATGTCGCGAGCGAGAGCAAACCGTTTCTCGCCGAACATCTGCGTGAGGTCTTCTTCGGTGAGACGTAGGAAGTCGCTTTCGGTGGCTGCAGCATTCACACTGAAACCGGTTGCGAACTTCGACTGCGGATCGGCGGAGAGCACGTCGTAGTGACCCAGTTGATCTGTCTCGCGGATCGAGAACGTTGTCACTCCGGCAGGAATCGTTCCGGGGATTTGCTGCTGGCCCGGCTTGCGCAGGAGGAATTTCAAAAGCGGCGGATCGATGTCCGCTCGCAACGTGATCTCCTCACCGGCGAGATAGTTGAACGTCGTTTCGTTGCGGCCGGAGAGGTATTGCATGAGTTGATCGGTCAACGCGACGAAGGACCAACTTTGTGGCAAATCGTTCCAGCCACGCAGATCGGCGGCCGTGGTGAGCATCGCCACTCGGCCAGCACCGACGCGACGCTCGATCAATCCCGGATAAGCGTTCGCATCGAAATAGCGAATGAGCACATTCGCGTCGTCGTACGGCTGCACTTTCCAGAAGCGACGAATTTCCACAGCCGACAATTCACCCGCCGCCCCAAATTCATCGAACCGTTTCAGCGCCGGATGATTCAGGTTTTTCGGATCGAGACCGGAAACAGGTTTGAAATTCAACGGAGCCACCAACTCCGCAGGCAATACGCTCTTCGCCGAGTCGCTGTTGTAGGAGACAGAATCAACTCCGGTGACTTCTCCGATCGCAGCCGAACCGAGAAACACTGCCAGTCCGCCGCCGTTGCTCACATATTTGTGCAGCGCTTTCCAGACGGTGTCGCTCGGTGCCGGAACACTGTTGAGCACGACCACGGAGTAATCGCTGAATTTTGACGTTGCCAGTTTTGTCAGCGGAATGTCAGTCACCTGGTATCGCGCTTTGCCTGCTTTCACGACGTCCGGCGGAGCGAGAGCCTCCTTGAGATAATCGCCCACCACCGCATTCGGCGCGACCAAGAGAATCTTCGGCGGCGGCTTCACCTCGACTGTGAAGTGCCGCACATCGTTCATCGCCAGCGGGTCGCTGGAGAGCAATCGCACTTCGCCGTGTTGGATCGGGCCTTGCAAGCTGCCTAACGAAAGTTGCACCCGCGCGCCGGTCTGGCCACTGATTTTGACGAGCGTCTGATCTTGCTTGATGAGCTTGCCATCGCGTGTGAGCAACGACAGTTCAACCGTCTTCTCAGACTCCTTGACACCGATTGATGAGAGTGCGGCATCAATGGTCAACGAGCCTCCGACAGGAACGCTTTGCCGTGACAGAGACAGTTCCGTGATGCCGATGTCTTGCGGCTTCGTCTCGCCGACGTCGATCACGTAAACCGCCCCCCACTTCGTGCGGTCGAGTTCTTCCTTCAACAAATCCGCTCCGCTAGATCGCCACGCGCTCGCCGCCAAATCGGTGAAGACGTAGATCTCTCGAATGAAACGGTCGCGTCGAACGTCAGGCGCGACCGACTGCTGTTCGTCGAGCGTACGGCCTTGATCTTGCTGCTGCAGAGCGAGTGCCGCTCTCAGCCGCTCGTTCAACGGCTGCGTCACCGGATGCGGCGCGAGCGCCTGAATGCGAGCCTTCGCGCCAACGAGATCCGCTTGAAACAGAATCGGCGTGGTGGAACTCGTCTCGCCCACCGCGATGCGACTGCGCGGCGGCAACGAATCCATGTGTCCCAGCGCGAACGTCTTCGCTTGATCGAGCCGCGTCTTCCCTTCCTGCGTGTACTGCATCGACAAGCTGGTATCGAACAAGAACACCGCCGCGACAGGCAGATCACTGCTCACTGCGGGAGCCGGAGCGGAGATCTCCGCTCGCAGTCGATTCACATACGGCAGGATCACCAGCAACGCGAGCAACGCGGCTGCGCCGACGCCGAGCCCTCCGCGCAGCAGTGTGCGACGATAGGCCAGCGTCTGTACCGATAGCCGCTTCCGCCGCCAGAACTGCGTCAGCCCCAAGTAAGCTCCGGCGGCCACGGCCAATACCGCGATCAGCGTGACGAGTTCTCGCGTGCTCAACTCATAACTCGCCTCCGGCAGCGAGGGCCGCGTCACCGCCGTCACCAGTCCGAGAATGACCAGCATCCGCAGCAGCAACAACCACACATGCCGCAACCGCAGCCGTCGCACATTCTGCCGCCGTCGCACCAGAATCAACCGCAGCGCCGGGAAGACCAACTTCTTTGGCTTCGCCCGCAACAAGAAATGCAGGATGACCGGAATCACCACAAAGCCAGCGGCATAAATCAGTGCGGGATGAATCAGCGACATCAAGACGACTCACTCGACATGGTCGGAGATAATAAACCAGAAACCGGAAAGCCCGCCTGCCGAGCCGCTTCGTAGAGCCGCGAACACATTTCTTTCAGCGAGTCCTCGGGGAGCGTGTCCAAATCGTTCACGGGAGTTTGGTCTTCACCAAGAAATGCCTGAATGATTCGGATTTGGCCAATCAATCGTGAGACCGCCAATCCTTCTGTGAACCCCTCGGCATATCCTTCCGCGAATCCTTCTGCATATCCCTCCGCACGCGCCGCCTTCTTCTCGCTCCGGTAATCCATCAGTCCTTTCTCAATAGATTCAAGCCGTTCGCGTTGAATGTCCTCTTGAGTCAGCATACTCAACTCCAACGAGAGACTCTGGGCACAATCAGGGAACCGAAAAGCCAGCGTTTTTAGCCGCCTCGCGCAATCGCGAAAAAATCTGCTCCAGCGATTCTTTGGAGAGTTCGTTCAAGTCATCCGCTGGAGTTTGCGATTCGTGGAGCAATGCTTGCAGTAATTGGATCTGGCCGATGAGATGGCCTTCCCTCCACTCCGCTTTCATCTCACTCCGGTAATCCATCAACCCCTTCACGCGAGATTCATACCGTTCTCGTTGAATGTCATCTTGAGTCAGCATGTGTAACTCCTGGGCCGCGTGTTGCAGCGTGGGTTCGGCCAATTGAGCGGGCCAAGTTGTGAGGTCGAGTTCCGATCCATGACGCAGGAAGAATAACCAGCGATCGAGGTCTGTGGCCAATTCAGCGAGTGGGCGATCAAACTTTGGCAATTCAATCAGGTGCAGTTCCAGTTGGTCGGTGAAAATGATTTGCCGCTCATCGTCCCACAGCCGGAAGCGATGATGAGCACCATTCAACTGCGGAAACAAGACTTGATCCAGGAACAGTACCGAGATTGTGGGTCGCAGTTGCTCGTACTCGGCACCCGCTGTCAATTGGCCGCCGTGCAGCTTGGCCCAATAGTACAAAATTCGTTCGCGCAGAAACCGCACGCAGCGCATCTGCATTTCGATGTTGTACAACCGACCGAGTTGGTCGCGGGCTTTGATGTCCAAGATCGCCAGTTTGTCGTCGTCGGTTTCTTGGTCGAGAAACGGGTTCAGAACTTGGGCTGAAACGAGTCTTTGATCCGCGGGCGGATCCAAGACGGCATTGAGCAGCGAACACAGAATGTCCGTGTTGTTTGCGTGGCCGAAGACTCGCTTGAAGGCGTAGTCCACTTTCGGATCGACACCGATCTGCATCATCAACTCCGAGCCGGTCAGTTGGCGTCGCTGCGAGGCGTTTGCAGCGAATGTGGCTTTGCCAGCATCTCATACATCTCAGGTCTTCGATCGGCGAGGCGGTCGATCGCGTGTTTGCCGGGGACGCGAGTAACTCGTTTGTTGCGCGATTGCAGAGGGTCGATGTCGGCATACAGGATCGTCGGCTGAGTACTTTCGGTGCTCGCCAGCGTGCAGCCGCTCGGGCCACAGATGCGGCTGCGGCCGATGAAGGGAAAGCCGCGTTCTTCGCCGACTCGATTGACAGCCATGAAGAAGACGGCGTTTTCCATCGCTCGTGTGTTGAGGGTGTGCTCGGCGACGCATTCAGCTCCCGGCGGCCAGTTCGTAGGCAGCACAATCAAGTCGGCTCCCAGCAACGCCAGCGATCGAGTCGCTTCCGGAAACGCCGCGTCGTAGCAGATCAACATGCCGACCTTCACGCCGTCGATCTCGAAAACGGCGAAGGGGCGATCACCGTAGGTCGTCTTCATGTCGATCCCCAAATGCGGCAGATGCACCTTGCGATAGGTTCCGATCAGACCGTTCGGCCCAACGAGTGCCGTCGCGTTGAAGAGGCGGTCGCCCTCCTTTTCCAACAGACCGAACACCGCGAAGACACCAAGTTCCTTGCACGCGCTCGCAAACCGTTCCGTCGCCGGCCCCGGCAGCGTCTGAGCGTGCGGCATCGCTTCCTCAACGCTGCTGAAGCAGTAACCGCTCAACGCACATTCGGGAAAAACCGTCAGCGTCGCTCCGGCAGCGGCGGTCTCTTTCAGCTTGGTCAGCATCGCCTGCAAATTGGCCTCCGGCTGACCGAGCGTCACATCCATTTGCACTCCAGCGACTCGCATGAGTTGTCCTTCTCCTCGTAGCACAGGCGGCTCGCCTGTGTGGTGATTGTGGCTGCATTTCACGTAGCCCGGTTTTTCAAACCGGGCGATTGAAAGCGTCATGTTTCGCCCGGTTTGGAAAACCGGGCTACTGATTGACAACACAGGCGAGCCGCCTGTGCTACGAAAGACTGTATCTCGGAGGCGGCTGCGGATCGACCAACGAAAACGGCCGGAGTCAAACTCCGGCCGTTGGTGTAATCGGCTGATTGATCCGAGCGGCTTACATCCACTCTTTGATCACGCGGCCTTCGAGCAGTTGCACCGGACGACCGTCAGGCGTTTGCACGTGCAGATCAAGCGGCAGACCGAGCTTCGAGTAGAGCGTCGCGGCGATGTCGGAACTTTGATATTCGTTCTTCGCCACGAGACCGCCGTCGGCGTCGGTCGCCCCAAGAACACTGCCGCCGGGAATACCCGCTCCGGCCATGATGGCGAAGCCGGTATTCGACCAGTGATCGCGACCGCTCGCGCTGTTGATCTTCGGCGTCCGACCGAAGTCGGTCAGCCAGCAAACCAACGTCTTGTCGAGCATCCCTTGCTCTTCAAGATCGGCCAACAGCGTCGGCAGCGCTTGATCGACGGGCGGAATCCGACTGTCTTTCAAACTCTTGAAGTTATTCGCATGCGTGTCCCAACCACCGTCGGTCACAGTGACGAATCGCACGCCCGATTGAACGAGTCGTCGAGCGAGCAAACAGCTTTGTCCGAATTTCGTGCGACCGTAACGATCGCGCAGCTTCGGGTCTTCCGCTTGAATTTCAAACGCGCGCTTCGTCTCCGGAGCGGTGATCATGTTGAGGGCCGTTTTGAAGTGCTCATCGAGCGCAGCGAAACGTTCGGGTTGCACATCGGCCTTCTTCTGCAAGGCATCGACTGTGCTGAGCATTTGACGTCGGCGATCGACTCGCGTCATCGAAATCCCTTGTGGCGGCGTGATGTCGCGAACCGTGAAGTTGTCGGTGTTCGGATCACTGAGCATCTCGAACGGGTTGTGCGCAATTCCGATAATGCCCGCCGTGCCGCCACCAAAGCGACGATCGACGCTGCTGCCGAGCTGAATAAACGGCGGCAACACAGACTTAAATCCGTGATGCATGCTGACGACCGAACCATAGGTCGGATATGTCATCGCCGGATTGAATCGTCGGCCGGACATCACCCATTGGTCCGCCGTGCCGTGACTTCCGTTGAGCGGATTCCAACCGCGCAGCAATCCGTAACGGTTCAACTCGCGAGCCATGTTGGGCAGGATCTCGGTGAACTGCACGCCGGGAACCACGGTGTCGATCACACCGAACTCGCCGCGAACACTGACCGGCGCATCAGGCTTTGGATCAAACGTGTCGTGATGCGAAGTTCCGCCCTGCGTCCAAATCAAAATGCAGTTCATGTCACTGCCGGAAGAGATGCCGGTTTTCGCGACCGCTTGTTTGGCCGCGAGAGCCATCGGCAGCGAAACGCCCAGTCCAGCCAACGATCCGATCTGCAAAATGCCTCGACGAGAGACACGCTCACAATCGCGGAAGTTGCTGGTGAGAAAATTCAGCATGGCGAGACTCCGTGGCAGGATTCAGTCAGGCGGGATCAACCGCTTCAAGGCGGGACTACGAACCGTTGGGAGGGGCGGCACTATGGCCGATCGGCATTCTGAAATCAACACGTGCTTATGCGGGACGGACAAATTATGCTATCGGCCAATCTCGCCGAGGGCGTGAAATTGATATGTTGCTCCCACCAAACCTCCCTCCTCAATGGTTCCGGACGAACAATCTACAGAACCAATCCTGCCAAATGCCCATCCTTTGGAGGCCATTTCATGAACAGGCTTTTGCTTGCGGTTGTGGTTTCGTTTGCCGGCAGTCCTTTCGTTCAAATCGCGACGGCTGATGGCCCGGCTGGCTTCGTCGTGAATCCTGCCGAAGCACGTTTATCCGGCAATCTGGCTCGTGCGCAATTGGTCGTCACGCGAGCGGATGCTGGCGGGCAGATCGGCGAGCGGTCGAATGACCTGACTCATGGTGCGGCGTTTCAGTCGAGTGACGCGAATGTCGTGGCCGTTGACGCGCGGGGGCAGTTGTTGGCGAAGGCGAATGGCTCGGCGAAAGTGAGCGTGAAGGTCGGCGACGTAATGAAGGAAGTCACGGTCACAGTGGAGAAGATCGAGCCGATCGCGAAGGTTGGGTTCGTTGAGCAGGTCACGCCGATCCTCAACAAGGCGGGCTGCAGCATGGGAGCCTGTCATGCGGCGCAGTACGGACAGGGCGGGTTCAAGCTGTCGGTATTTGGGAGCGAACTGGATCAAGACCGTGAGGCGATCGTCCGCGATCGTGCTCAGCGGCGGCTGAGTCTTGTCGAGCCGGGCGAAAGTTTGTTTCTCAAGAAGCCGACGATGCAGTTGCCGCATGGGGGCGGCAAGCGGCTCGCGGCGAACTCGGTGGATTACGAATTGCTCAAAGCGTGGATCGCGAACGGGGCTCCTGCGCCGGATGCGAAGGCTCCGCTGGTGACGAAGGTCAGCGTCTTCCCGGCAAAGCGAGTCGGGGTCGTCGGGCTGAAGCAACAACTCCGCGTTGACGCGACGTACTCGGACGGCACAACGCGCGATGTCACGGCGTGGGCGAAGTACGACTCGATGGACGACGGCATGATGACCGTCAACGGCAATGGGCTGGTCACAGTCACGGGGCAAGGGCAGGCTCCGGTCATGGTCCGCTTCGAGGGGCAGGCGGAGATTTCGCTCTTCGTCATTCCGTATCGAGACACGATCGAGCTGACCGGTTGGCAGAACAACAATTTTGTTGACGAACTCGCGTCGGCGAAGTTCAAGGAACTCGGCATCGATCCGTCGCCGTTGTGCGACGACGCGACGTTTCTCCGCCGAGCGTTTCTGGATGCGACTGGCTCGCTGCCGACCATTGAAGAGACGACCACGTTTCTCGCCGACATGGATGCCAACAAGCGAACGAAGCTCATCGACCGCCTGCTGGGGCTGACCGGCGATCCAAAGCTCGACATCTACAACGATGCGTACTCGGCGTATTGGACGTTGAAGTGGTCGGACCTCTTGCGAAACACCAGCGGCCGAGCCGAACAAGGAATGTGGGCGATGCACAACTGGCTGCGTGGAGCCTTCCGCGAGAACTGGCCCTACGACCGCATGGTCCGCGAATTAGTCACGGCGAAAGGATCGGTCTTCAGCAATGGCCCGGCCAACTATTTCGGCGTCAACAACACGCCGACCGAAGCGACCGAAGCGACCGTGCAATTGTTTCTCGGCGTCCGGATGGAATGCGCCAAGTGTCACCATCATCCTTTCGAGAAATACACTCAAGGGGACTACTACAGCTTCGCTGCGTTCTTCGCCCGCGTGAGCAACAAGACGAGCGAAGAGTTCGGCCTCTTCGGTGGCGAGCAAGTCGTCATCGTCCGCAACACAGGTGAGGTGAATCATCCGAAGACCGGCAAACGCTTGCCACCGACGCCGCTCGAAGGGGAGCCGATTGATCACCCGCTCGACCGCCGCATCGCGCTCGCCGATTGGATGACCTCGAAGGAGAACGCGATGTTCGCGCGGTCAATCGTGA
Organism: Planctomyces sp.; assembly: GCA_031387195.1. Lineage (GTDB taxonomy): Bacteria > Planctomycetota > Planctomycetia > Planctomycetales > Planctomycetaceae > SXKJ01. Next base: position 23,170 of record JANNDA010000387.1, read on the forward strand.
ATCGTTACATGGGTTATCTCATGGGCCGCGGCTTGGTTGATCCCGTTGACGACATGCGCTCGACGAACCCGCCGAGCAACCCGCCGCTGATGGACGCACTGGCGAAACATTTTGCGGAGTCCGGCTTCAACCTGAAGCAATTGATGCGGACCATCATGACCTCGCGGCTGTATCAGCTCGATTCGCAGCCGACTGCGGCAAACGCCAGCGATCACCGCTTCTATTCCTATTACCGAGTCAAACGCCTCTCCGCCGAAAGCCTGCTCGACGCGATCGACCATGCCGCCGGGACGCAAACGAAATTCAAGAACCTGCCGCTGGGCACACGAGCGATCGAACTCCCTGACGCTGAGTACCCCGATTTCTTCCTCAACGTCTTCGCCAAACCGAAGCGAGCGTCCGTCTGCGAATGCGAACGCTCACCGGATGAAAACCTCGCGCAAGCCCTGCACACGCTCAACGGTGACATCCTGGCCAACAAGATTTCCGACGCGAAGGGCCGCATCGCGAAGCTGCTCGCCGTCGAAAAAGACAAACCGGCGAAGTCACACGACGAGATCGTCCGCGAGCTGTACCTCGCCGCCCTCTGCCG
>JANNDA010000396.1:0-4181 GCA_031387195.1 Planctomyces sp.
TCGAAGCTGACGATGAAGTATCCGTCGATCTATCTGATGGAGCCGGGTGCTCGCGGTGAGACGCTGTCGATCGCGTTCGCGAATCACGGCCAGCATAAAGACGCCGGAGCGAAAATGGTTCACAGTGCTCCGAATACCACCAGTCGCGTCGTTTAGAAGAGCATCTCGAAAGGGGGCGGCCGAGCCAGTTACCGCGGCTTGGTCAAAGTCGAAAAGGGAGCGACCAACTGCAAATCCAACGTCGTCTGCGATGCCTTGATCCTCGACAGCAAGAGCCGCAGCGACACTTACCCATACATCGAAGCCGAAGACGATCAAGTCTCCATCGAACACGAAGCCAGCGTCTCAAAGATCGGCGAAGAGCAGCTCTTCTACCTGATGAGCCGCGGTATGACCGAAGCGGAAGCCTCGGCCATGATCGTGACTGGCTTCATCGAGCCGCTCGTCAAAGAGCTGCCGATGGAATACGCCGTCGAAATGAACCGCCTGATCGAGCTGCAGATGGAAGGAAGCGTGGGCTAGCCTGTAGCCACGTCCGCCAAGAGTGTGGACGCTAAGAAGCAAGACGATGCCAACCGTTTCAGGAATCAACGGGCCGTATCGGTTTTTCTTCTACAGCTTTGATTGCGGTAAACCTCGACACGTTCACGTTCAGCGAGATCGCAGTGTGTGCAAATTTTGGATAGAGCCAGTCGAGTTGAGTTCCAATGATGGTTTCAGCCCGAAGGAACTCAATCGCATTCGGAAGATGATCGTTGAGAACTTGGATCGAATCAGTGAGGTGTGGGATGAGCACTGCGGCAACGAATGAACCACGGATTTCTTTAATCAATGTCACCGACGACGAAATCATCGCCACGTTGGTCGATGGTCGCCGCATCAGCGTTCCGCTCGCATGGTCGTGGCGGTTGTCTGACGCGACAACAGAACAACGGAGCCTCTACGAATTGATTGGCAGCGGCGAAGGAGTGCATTGGCCGGACATTGACGAGGACATCAGTGCGTTTGGCATGCTCTTCGGACAGCCTGCCAAACGACCTCAACATGCGGTCGTTGCGTAGTCCCACAAAACAACAAACATGTACGTCACCGCCGAAATCATCCGTGAGGTCGAACAGCGATACGGCACACCGGTTGAGATCGCACGGCAGTACGAGATGACTCTCGAACAACTCGGCGTCGTGCGGCTGGGAATGAAGCAGGGACGCTGCCATGATGTGACGCTCGTGATCGTCGATGACGAGCGGAATATCGTGGTGATTCGCAAGCCGAGCTATCCACTCGGCGCGTACCGCACGCCGTCGGGAGGCGTCGAAGTGGGCGAATCATTTGACGACGGAGCGATTCGAGAAGCGAAAGAAGAAACTGGTTTAGACATCGTTTTGGAGAAGTACCTGATCCGAGCCAACGTCCGATTTCGATGCGGCTCCGAAGTGATCGACTGGGCGACTCACGTCCTGCAAGCTCGCCCGACCGGCGGAACATTGCAGCCGATCGACACGAAGGAAATCGTCGAAGCCCGCAAAGCAAACATCGCCGAAATCACAGGGCCGATCCGCGAAGCGTTAATCGCCACCGGCTCGCCGGGGCTGCGCTACCGAGCGGAGTTGGATGGCCTGTCCATTGAATTGATGAAATCCGTACCGCGACCGTGAGGGAGCGGTCAGCCACGAACGCTCGTATCGGGCCGCTCCCTAACGGTCGCGGTACGGACGACGAATCCGAGATTTGAATCGAACTTATGACTGCAACACTGACTGACATTGTGACTGGCTTCAATCGCACTTCTTTTGAAGCATTCCTCGAATCGCGCAACGAACCTGATTGGATCGTGGAAGCTCGACGCAAGGCGTATGAGCAGTATCAAGATCATCTCGCCGTGCCGCTGGACCCAGAGGAATGGAAGCGGGTCGAGACGCGCACGTTTCGGCCGGATCAATTTCATGTCCGCTCTGAGCCGTCTGAATCGGCGACGTTTGGATCGTTGATGCAGGATCGGGCGGAGTTTGCCGGGATGGTGACTCACGTCGATGGGCACACGACGCGAGCCACGCTCGATGAGAAATATGCCAAGCAAGGCGTGCTGTTCGGCGACTTGAGCACGCTGCTGATTGAGCATCGCGAGAAGCTGGAGCCGTACTTCGGCAAACGCGGCGTTCCGGCTCGGCGAGATCGGTTTACCAGTTGGCACGCGGCATTTTGGACCGGCGGGACCGTGCTGTTTGTGCCGCGAGGCGTGTCGGTCGACGAGCCGCTCAACAGTTTGATCGGGCTGAGCGCGGCCGGCGCGGCGGACTTCAGTCACACGCTCGTTATCTTGGAAGACGGCGCGTCGGCAACACTGCTGGAAGAGACTTCGTCGGCGACAGCAGACGCGGCGGGACTACATGTCGGCGCGGTGGAACTCATCCTCGGTAGAGAGGCGAGACTGCGATACGTCCAACTTCAGAACTGGAACGACAAGACGTGGCACTTCGCCCATCAGGCGGGGCGAGTCGAATCGAATGGCATGTTGCAGTGGACGGTCGGCGGACTGGGAGCCAAGTTGGCTCACATTCATCAGGACGTGCATCTCGACGGTCGCGGAGCCGAAGCCCAAGTCAACGGCGTGACGTTCGCGACGAATCGGCAAGTCCTGTCGTACTACACTCAGCAATGGCACAACGCGCCGGACACACGCAGCGATCTGCTTTACAAAGATGTGATTCGCGATCGTGCTCGTGTTGTCTGGCGCGGCATGATTAAGGTCGCCCCCGAAGCTCAGAAGACTGACGGCTATCAGCGAAATGACGCGCTCATGTTGTCGGATGCCTGCCGCGTCGATGCGATTCCGGGGCTCGAAATCGAAGCCGATGACGTGCGATGTACTCACGGTGCAACGGCCGGCCGAGTCGATCGCGAGCAGATTTTCTATTGCATGGCGCGTGGGCTGAGCGAATTCGAGGCGATGCACGTCATCGTCCAGGGCTTCTTGCAGATTGTGTCTGATCGAATCCCCGTCGAGTTGGTGCGCGAGACGCTCAATCAAGCAGTCGAACGCAAGCTGGGAATCGGCTAATTGTGGCGCACGCGGCTTGCGTGCGTAGGTTGAACGGTCTCATACAAAGAGGAGACGCACGCGGGCCGCGTGCGCTACGAAATATGTTTGAACGAGTTGCTGCTGTCACTGAGATTCCGCCAGGCGGGCGTAAGTCGGTCATTGTTGATGACGTGCCTGTGTTGCTGGTGCGAGTTGGTGAAGAGTTTTTCGCGGTCGAGGATGTCTGCTCGCACGATGGGCAACCGCTGACGGATGGCCCTGTGGCGGACGGTGCAGTGACGTGCCTGCGTCACGGAGCGCGGTTTGATCTGAAGACCGGTGCTGCCCTGTGTATGCCGGCGACGAAACCGATTCCGTCGTATCTCGTGCAAGTGCGAGATGGCGAAGTTTTCGTGGGACCGCCGGGATCTGCTCCGGCACCGATCGTGGAAAAAGCTCCGGCCGTATCAGCCACGATTCCGAATGCCGAAGTGCCCGTCGTCTCCGCATCGGCGGCGAGCGGCGATGCCGTTCCGACTCCTGAGCCGGGTGCCGATGACGACATCCGGTTGATTGAGGCGCTCAAGCAAGTGATCGATCCAGAATTGATGGTCAATATTGTTGACCTTGGCTTGATCTACTCGGTCAATCGGGACGACAAAAAAATCTATGTCGAGATGACGTTAACCAGTCCCGCCTGCCCGGCTGGTCCACAAATCGTGCAGCAGTCCAAGATGGCGCTCGAGCGATTGCGTGATGTCGATGAAGCGGAGATCAAGCTCGTCATGTCACCGCCGTGGACTCCTGACCGCATGACTGACGAAGCCAAAGATCTGTTGGGGATTTTCTAATTCGACTGCGCACCTTTTGGTTGGAGTTCCGGCTTTAGCCGGCACTGATCCGCCTAAAGGCGAAGCTCCGACGAGGAATGCCTGATGAACTCCGCTCAAAGCCTCTGCGAAAGCTGTCAGCATTTGCGTGAAGTCGTTTCGGGCAAGGGCTCACGATTTTTGATGTGCTTGCTCTCGCAGACCGATTCACGCTGGCGGAAGTATCCGCCACAGCCAGTTCGTAAATGCGCGGGCTTTGCCGTCGCGTCTTACGAGCCGACGCCGTTTGTGCGGTGAGCTTTGCTCACCGCGTCCGCTCTCGGCGAGAGCGG
>JANNDA010000654.1:0-2933 GCA_031387195.1 Planctomyces sp.
TCGGGCTTGTATTGAATCCGTCTCAAGCTTTGTGTGAGTTGGTAAGGAGCGAACACCATGATCCCTCCAGTCGATCATCAGTCCGTCGAGCAATTGAAATCACAAGTCCAACAACTCCAAGGCGAGTTGAACGAAGTCGCCGAGGCACAGCGTTGGCCGCCCAGCCGCTTTTCATGGATCGAACATGTGGTCTACGGAGCGGTGCTCGGTGCCTGCGGAGCGGCGGTCGCGTTGCTGGCCAACGTGGTGCTCGCGCCGCTGGCGGGCAAGCATCCGCTGGAATTGATTCGCGTGTATCTGACGTTTCCGCTGGGTGCGGAAGCCCTCGCGCTGACCGAGGCCGCGCCGCACGTTCCCGTGCTGCGCGACGGCATGGTTCTCACGTTCGGCTGCTGCTTGTATCTCGTCACCGGAATCCTGTTGGGCATTCCGTTCCATGCCGCGATGACGCGGTTCGTGCAACCATCGCTTCGCAACCGGTTGATCGTCTGCTCGATGTTGTCGCTGCTGGTCTGGCAGGTCGGTTTCTATGGCCTCTTCAGTTGGCTGCAACCCTTGCTGTTTCGAGGCGATTGGATCACCAACGGCCAATACCTGCCGTGGTGGGTCGCCGGTGCGACTCACTTGCTCTTCGGCTGGACAATGGCGTTGCTCGCCCCGATGGCCCGATATGTGCCGTTCCGACCACGAGCACCGGAAGTGGAAGAGGGTCCACTATTCGGTCCCGGTGGATAACGTCAGCGCAGGGTCTTTGATTTACGGTCATCAGAAATCGCCGGGTTCGTCACCGTCATCCTGACACGAAAGGTCTTTCCATGATCAAGCGCATTCTCGTGGGACTCGCCGGCACGGACTATACCGTGGCCGCGATCAAGCAAGCCGTCGCGCTGGCCAACGGTGCCGAAGTGACCGGCGTCAGCGTCATTGACGAGGGTCGGCTGACCTCCGTCGGCCCGGTGCCCATTGGCGGCGGACACTACGCTCACGAACTCGGCGAGAACCGGCTGAAGAAGGCGAAAGAGCGCGTCGAGTGGGCCGTGCAGGAATTCACCGAGGCGTGCCGGGCTGCGGGCGTTGGGCAGCGACTGCTGCGCGAAGTGGGCGAACCGTTCGCGCTGATGATCGACCAGGCCCGCTATCACGACCTGATGATCTTCGGCCTGCGGAGCTTGTTCGAGTTTGATCTCGTCCCCGATCCGCACGACGCCTTGGTGCGACTGGTGCAAGCGGGGGTCCGACCCCTGATTGCCGTGTCGAAAGATTTTTCTCCGGTGCAGAAAGTGCTGATTGCCTACAGCGGTTCGATGGAGTCCGCCAAAGCCATGAAGCAGTTCGTGCAGATGCGACTGTGGCCCGAGGCAAAGCTGCGAATCATCACATTCGAGCATCAAGTTGACACTGCGGAACAACTCGTTGGCGACGCGGCTGACTACTGTCGAGCACACGGGTTCGAGCCGGAAGAAGCCTTCGCTCCAGATTCACCGAAGGATCATCTGCTGCCCTATGCGGCCGAGTGGGGAGCGGACCTGATCGTCGTCGGCAACAGCGCCAAGAATCTGCTGTTGCGACGCATCTTTGGCGAAACGGCGTTGCACGCCATTCGCAACGCCGATCGACCGTTGTTCTTGTCTCAGTAGCATGAGAGTCTTTGTCCGAAACAGGCGTGTTTGTTACGCGCGTGTTTTGGCGAGCCGGGCGGCGTCAGCCCCCGGACCATTTGAGATTTCAGATTTCAGATTTGAAACTGTCCGGGGGCTGACGCCCTCCGGCTCGCCACAACTTTCGGAAACCAGAAGGGAACCGAGGCCATGACAAACATTCCGCAAGGTTACCAGCGAATTCTCGTGGCGACGGATTTCTCGCCCCATGCCGAGGCGGCGTTGAAGCAGGCCGTGTGGCTGGCCCGCCAGAACGGCGCAAAAATTGTCGTGATGCACACGTTGCCCGATCGGTTGCGAGAGGCTCACTCGGAGACGATGAGAGCTCAGCTCGATTTGCTCTACGGAGAAGGTGAGACCGTTCCGCGTGAGGTCCGCCAAAAATCCGAGGCCCGCATGAAGCAGATGATCGTCGATCTCAAGGCCACGGACCTGGACGTTCGGTTTGAGACGTTGCCCGGTGAGCCGTTCGTGGAACTGACTCATGCCGTGCAACAAGCAGGCTTCGACTTGGTCCTCGCCGGAACGCGGGGGTTGGCCGCTTGGGAGCAGTTCTTGGTGGGCAGTACGGCGAAGCGGCTGATTCGGAAGTGTCCGTCATCGGTCTGGATCGTGAAGGCCGAGCATGTCGGGCCACCCAAAACGGTGCTGGCGGCGACGGACTTTTCGGAGGTGAGTCGTCGGGCGGCGCGGGAGGGACTGTGGATCGCGCAGCAAGCCTCGGCCGAGTTCCATCTCCTGCATTCGATCAATTATTTGATCGACTATTTGACCGACACTCAAAAAGAATTCGTCACGCGGTTTCCGGTGGGAGGCCCTCTGCGACGCGAGATCAATGATGGGGCGCAGAAACTTCTGGAGACGTTTGCGGAATCGCTCGACACAGACCCCGCGAAGGTTCATCTGCATTTGACTTGGGGAACTCCCTGGCAAGAAGTGGATCGTCTCGCGCAGCACTTGAACATTGATCTGATCGCGCTGGGGACCATCGGTCGCAGCGGCCTCAAAGGGGTGCTCTTGGGAAATACGGCCGAGAGAATTCTCAGCATCTGCAATTGCAGCATTCTCGCGGTCAAGCCCGCCGATTTTGTGTCACCCATCGGGCCTTTTGTCCGGCCGTTGCCTTCAGGCTCAGCAGAGGAAGTGCCATGACGCTGGTAGCCGAACTCGTGAGAGTTCGGTCCGAAGTCTCACGACTTCGGCTACCGGCTCGGCAGAGGAATTGCCATGACGCTGATATTGGTGGTTGTTTTGGCGAGCCTGGTCGGCTCGTTC